>NZ_JACFQD010000001.1:0-12989 GCF_016101635.1 Gilliamella sp. M0320 | reverse complement strand
AGCGATTCGAACGCTCGACAAACGGATTAAAAGTCCGCTGCTCTACCGACTGAGCTAACAACCCATTTTGATAAGATAATTCTTGTTAAATTACTTTGTGTTTCAAGCAATTTCGGGTTGCTATAATACTTAGAATTGTAAAAAGGCGCAACCCTTTTATTGCTATTTTTATTCGATAGCTGGTTATTTATACACTTTGTTACAGCGATGATAGCTTTTTATTTGCTTGCTCAACTGCATTTTTATCTTTAGCGTATTTATTTACCACTTGTTGAAAAACAGCTTTAGCATTCTTTTTATCACCTTTATCAAGTAAGATAACACCTACTTTATAAAGACTATCTGCAGCTTTTGGTGAAGAAGGAAAATCTTTTACTACTGTTGCATAATAGAATGAAGCATCATCTTTTTTACCTTTTTTATAGCAAAGTTGACCAAGCCAATAGTTAACATTTGCACGATAGTTGGTCTTTGGATAAGCTTTTAAGAAATTTTGGAAGGCAACAATAGCATTGTCACTTTGTTTGTCATCATTGATAAATTGCATGACAAAATTATAATCAGCTTTATCATCTCCCGATGTCGACCATCCAGATAGTTCTGAAGATGATTGTTCAGGACTCGCAACCGAATCAGAACTGTTTTCTTGTGATCCTGTATTGGAATTACTTGCGGAGAAACCTGTACCATTAGCCATTTCCTGCAAAATCATTTTTTGACGTTCAATAGTTTGATTAAGTTGGTGCCTTGTTTCTTCTAATTGGCCACGAAGTGTATCTAAATCAGATTGTAGATCACTAATTTTTTGTTGATTCTGAATGATTAACTGCCCTTGAGCTTGTATTGTTCTATCAACATCAGAACTACCAGCAGCACAACCATAACCAGCAAACAAAAGAAATAAGGACAATGTGATTATTTTTTTATACATATTATATAAACTCAACGTGAACATTGGAAATAAAAAACGGCTGATGATTCAGCCGTCATTAGATGGGATTAGTATCCAGCGTAAGTAACTACTGCACGACGGTTTTTAGCATAAGCTGCTTCGTTGTGACCTAATACTGCTGGTTTTTCTTTACCATAAGAAACGATTGATAATTGTTCACCAGAAACACCATTACCTTGTAGGTAAGATTTAACTGCTGATGCACGACGTTCACCTAAAGCGATATTATATTCTGGAGTACCACGCTCATCGGCATGACCTTCAATAATAACGTTTAAGTTAGTTGAACGAATAAATACAGCATGTGCATTTAACAATGTTTCATATTCTGATTTAACATTGTATTTATCATAATCAAAATAAACAGTGTTAATTTGTTGTAGTTTTTGAAGTTGCTCTAAAGCTTCTTTTGATAAAGCACCGTTACCGCCTGCTTTACTGCTACTGTTTGATGAACATGCAGTTACAGCGATTAATGGTAAAGCAACCGCGGCTACTTTAAGAAATTTAGAAAATTGCATTGTATTAACTCCTTTGTTTTTAAATAAATTTTACTTATTTTTTTATACATCTAACCAACTTCAAAGTAACGCACGGTTACTAACTAGAAAGATTAGAAGTATATATTATAACGACCTTAACATTTACACAATTTTAATAATGTCATTATTGCCTAAAATTTAGCCGTTCTTATAAATAAGGTGACCAAGAAGGGAATTTCACTTGCCCATCCGTTGCTGGTAACCTTGCTTTAAAATTACCATCAGTAGAAACAAGATTTAAAATTGTACCTAAACCTTGTGAAGAACTGTAGATAATCATAGTGCCATTTGGAGCAATACTCGGTGTTTCATCTAAAAAAGTATCGGTTAATCTTTGATATGTATTAGTTTCTACATCATATCGAGTAATATGTTGCTCACCATTATTAGTAGAAATTACAGCAATAAACTTGCCGTCTGGAGATACGCGAGCATTTTGATTTTGGGTATTATCCCAAGTTACCCTTTGCGATGCTCCACTACCAATATTAATTGAATAAAGTTGCGGACGTCCAGCCTGGTCAGAGGTATAAACTATGGTTTGATTATCTGGCATCCAAGAAGGTTCTGTATCATTGCTACGTCCTGATGTAATTTGGGTAATTTTTTTAGAACTCAAATTCATCATATATAAATTTAAACTGCCCCCTTTTGACAAAGCAAAAGCTAATTTACTACCATCAGGCGAAAATGCTGGCGCACCATTATGTTGAGGGAATGAAGCAATAGTTTCAACTGCACCACTATCTAAAGTCTTTAATACAAGAGCAGAACGGCCACTTTCAAAAGTTACGTAAGCTAATTTTTTACCATCAGGAGACCATGTTGGCGACATTAATGGCTCTTTAGAACGATGTACTGTAATTTGATCATAACCATCATAATCTGATACACGCAATTCATGGGTATAAGGTCCTTTATTATTTTTTACCACATAAGCAATACGTGTTCTAAATGCACCTCTAATACCGGTTAATGCTTCAAAGATTTCATCACTTGCAGTATGAGAGGCATAACGTAACCAACGTTGCTCTATAGAGAATTGGTTTTCTGCTAATACTGAACCTGGTCGATCAACTGTATCAATTAGTTGATAAGTTATAAGATATTTCCCAGACACATCTGGTTGAATTGATCCTACTACAACAGCAGAAATACCCATATTACTCCAAACGCCAGGATTAACTTCTGATGCTGTAGTTGGTTTTTGTGGCATTGCTGCAACGTCAATAGGATTAAATTTACCACTATTACGTAAATCAGATGCGACAATATTATCTACAAGTTGGGGAGGCTCTCCGCTACCAGTCCATTTAAATGGTACGACAGCAATTGGTTTGGCCGAACTGACGCCATCAGTAATTACAATCTTAACTTCAGCTGTAGCCATCATTGTTGATAATAAAACAAAACAAGCTATCAAAAAGCGAGAAGCAAATTTGATCATCTTAAATTCCTTAATCAAAGCGAAATACACTAGGTTAAAATAAACTTAACCCCATATAAAGAAAAGTATTTTAAAATTAAAACATTATAATTAATTTATAATAGATACTATGCTTTACAAAATATAGTTAATTTTACAGCGAGAAAGATAGCCGATATTGTATAACAAGTCCATAGCCTTTTGAGTAAAAAAGATTTTTTAATTGATACTATTATATTCTTTTTGATTCCATAAATAAATTGTTTATTATCTATACTATTCAGAAATAAACTAAGTGAAAAGAGATTAATAAGTATTTTTATATGATTGATAACTAAAAAGAGTTGAATTTATATTACTATCAATAATTAAAACAATTGTTAGAAAAGAAAAATATAATTAAATTTATCTATTATTTTTGGCAGGTTTCACAATAAAATGTATTACGTTGTCCTATTCTATTAGACTTAATATTAGATTGACAAATTAAGCATTTCTCACCTTCTCGGCCATATACTTGAAGGTTCTGGACAAAGTACCCCGGTTTACCATCAGATTGAACAAAATCTTTAAGTGTCGTTCCACCTTGCTCTATAGATTCTGTAAGTACCAGCTTAATTGCTGTAACTAATCGTTCACATTCAACTAATGTTAAGCTACTAACTTTTCGATTTGGATTAATTTTTGCCAAAAACAATGATTCTGAAGCATAAATATTACCAACACCAACGACAATATGATTATCCATAATCCAACTTTTAATTGGTATTTTTCGATTGTTAGCTTTTTCAAATAAATAATTAGCTGAAAAGTTATCACTAAGTGGCTCTGGTCCCAAGTGCTTCAATTGAGTTAATTCTTCAATAGTGTGGGTCCATAGCCATGATCCAAAACGTCTTGGATCGGTATATCTTAATATCACTCCATTCGCTAATACTAAATCGACATGATCATGTTTAGCTGGTTCTTGGTATGACTCTAATATGCGTAAACTACCTGACATTCCCAAATGTATGACAATCCAATCATGTGTCAGTTGTAACAGTAGATATTTGGCACGCCTTTTAACATCTACTATCACTTGCCCTTGAGTATTATTAATTTTTTCATCTATAGGCCAACGAAGCTTTGGGTTTCGGACAATAATCTGCGAGATAGTTTGGCCTTTTAAATAAGGTAAAATACCTCGTCGACTCGTTTCAACTTCTGGTAATTCAGGCATATAATAACCTCATTTAATTATTTAACATGTCAGTCACCCAACTTGGTGCTTGTTGATTAGATACAGCCTGAGGACTAGCGGAACATAAACTTTGAGGGTTGATCGTCCATGCAGGTAAACTACGTACACCACCGCCATTACACTGCCATTGTCCATTACTATCAATAGGTACCATAAATATATTTTGCGGTACGGGAAGTTGTAACCTTTTTGGCGGATTATTTTGTAAGTATTCACTATATATTTTTAAGGCACCCGTTGCACCTGTTAATTTCATCGGAGAATGATCATCAAGACCGATCCAAACTACCGCAACATTTTTACCATCAATTCCGGTAAACCAGCTATCACGAGAATCATTACTAGTCCCAGTTTTCGCGGCTAAATTAAATGATCCATATTTAGTTTTTAACGAGCGCGATGTTCCTGATTCAACTACTTGTTGCATAGCATAAGTCGTCAAATAAGCAGATTGTTGAGAAACCGCTTGAATTTGTTGTGGATAATTTTGATAAACAAGTTCACCCTTGTCGGACAATACATATCTTAAAATTGTTAATGGTGCCCGTTGACCATTATTAGTAATAGTTTGGAACATCTGTGCGGTTTCTAAAGGCGTTAACTCTAGAGCACCCAATAATCTTGATGGTAAATTTGGAATACGATCTTGAGGTACACCCAGTGCTTGTAAAGTATTTTTGGTTGCATCTAAACCTAATCCCATCCCTAAGTTAACGGTAGGGACATTAAGCGAAAGGGCTAACGCATCAATTAACATTACTTTATCGCGAAACTTGCGGTCAAAATTCTTTGGTTGCCAATAACTACCATTATCCAACTTTATTGATAATGGACTATCATCAAGCCAACTATTAAGCTGATAACGCCCCGGTTGGCCTAATGCGGTTAAGTAAGTCGATGGTTTTGCAAGTGAACCAATTGCTCGTCTTGTTAGCCACGCACGGTTATAACCAGGATAACGAGGTTCAGCACTACCAATAATTGCACGAATTTCACCAGTTTCACGACTGACAATGACCATTGCCGTTTGTAAATCTTTATTCGTCGATTTGCGTAAATTTTCAATTTCATTGGTTACGGATTGTTCAGCTGCAGCTTGAGCAACCGGATCAAAGGTGGTAAAAATTTTCATACCAGAAAGATGATCTGCTTTATCGCCTAACTGTTTTCTCAGCTCACTACGCACAACTTGCATAAATGCTGGTTGTGGAGATATTACTCCCCCTTTTGGTAAAACGGAAAGTGGACGCTGACTAAGTAAGTTGAATAACTCCTCATCAATAATCCCTTGCTGTTCAGCAAGCTTTAAGACAACATTACGACGTTCAATCACTTGTTGTGGTTGAGTCCAAGGATTATAGTATGAAGCACCTTTTACCATCCCCACTAATACAGCTTGTTGATCTAATGTCAATTCATTAACTGGACGTCCAAAGTAATAAAGACTCGCTAATGGGAAACCATGGATCTCTTCACTACCAGCTTGCCCTAGATAAACCTCATTTAGATAAAGTTCTAAAATACGTTCTTTACTATAACGAGCATCTAAAATTATAGCCATATATGCTTCACGTATTTTACGGCTTAAGCTTCTTTCATTGGTCAAAAATAAGTTTTTAACCGTTTGTTGTGTTAATGTGCTGCCACCTTCTGTTCGGCCAGTGGTCAAATTGACAAAAATAGCCCGTCCAATTGAGTATAAACTTACACCATGATGGTCATAAAAACGTTTATCTTCAGTTGCAATTAAGGTTTTTATTAACGAATCAGAAAACTCTTTTAACGGAACAAAAAGTCGTTGTTCACCGTTAGGTGAATGCATCATAGTTATTAATTTAGGATCAATTTTAAGTAAGCCAAAGTCACGGCCGGTATCTAAATTAGATATACGATCAATTCTGTTATCATAAAAAGTTATTCTAACTCGAAAAGCTTGTTCTTCACCATCAGGAAAAGTAAATGGTCGTCGATAGATTTCAACAGCATCGTTTTGGACAATAAATTCACCAGGACGTGTTGCTTTACTATCTTGCTGACGATATTGTGCACCTTTTAACAAAGTAACAACATCACTAAGGCTATAATCACTATCAGGTTCAAGATCAACAATTTGACCATATACAGCAGCCGGTAATTCCCAGACATTACCATCGATCCGTTCTTTAATTTGTTGATCTAAATAAATCCCATAAACAACAGTTACTGCAACAAATATAAGAAATAACTTAAATAGCAACCACCAGATACGGCGCCACCATGATTTGTTATTTTTCTTCGAAGCTTTTTTAGTAGATGTCTTTTTCGTTGGTTTGTTCAAACTACACCCGATATTTATTTTAAATAAAATTACCTTATGATAGCACAACTTTTTACTGACGCATTGGCCTTCTTTCGAATAAGAATTTTAAGTTTAAATAATAAATTTGGAGACAAAATCAGTTAAAAGTTAAGTTTAGGTTTAATATTTTTAACTTTTTCAATAAATGCTTTTTTAGATTTACCAGTCAAACCTTCATTAATTGGCAAACTAGCAGTTAATGGATTAACCGGTTTGTTATTGATATGTAATTCAAAATGCAAATGAGGTCCTGTTGAACGCCCAGTATTACCGGACAACCCAATTTTATCGCCTTGCTTAACTTGTTGCCCTGGTTTTACTAAAATTTTATCCAGATGCATATAAGCTGTCATATATTGCCTACCGTGTCGAATAGCCACATAGTTACCAGCAGAACCACTATATTTAGCAATAACGACCTCACCATTACCAACTGATAAAACAGGTGTTCCCCGAGACACAGCAAAATCAACACCATTATGTGGAGTAACGATGCCTGTAACAGGATTTAAACGGCGAGGATTAAATCCTGATGACACGCGAGCTTGCTTCGCCAAAGGATAACGGAAAAAACTTTGCGACAAACTACTCGCATTAATATCATAATATTTACCATCATCAGCCAAAATAGCATAATAATCTTTAGTTCCATTTTTAATTCGAACACCAAGAAGTTTGCTTTTAGATAATCTTTTACCATGCATTTCACGTGACAAATATACGGCAAATTTATCTCCGACTTTTAAACGGCGAAAATCCAAGCGCCATTGCAAGGCTCGGGTAATAATACCGATTTCATTGCCAGTTAGACCGGCTTTACGTGCATCAGCAACAAAACTCGTTTTAAGATCTCCAGTAATGACAACATTTTCAGATGTACCTTCTATAGTTTCAGAACTCTCTATAAATTTATTGCCTGACTTTTCAAAAATTCGAACGTTATTACTTGATATTGTCCAATTGAAAGTTAATAAATTATGGTTGTCATCAGTTGTCCAACTCACTTGTTGCCCAATTCTTAAATTGGCGAGCTGTTTAAATTTACTGGTTAGTTGTGAAATATCATTTCGATTAACATTATAACGAACTAAAATATCGTGTAATGTATCTCCACGTGAAATGGTATATTGTACAGTGTTATCTTTTTCTTCAGCAATATCGTCTAATTCATCTTTAGCTATAGCATCTTCTGGAACATCGGACGATTCAGTGACGTTTTCTGATTTTGATTTATCACCAACCATATCTACTCGGCCATCACCAATAACAACTGATGATGTTGATGTATCTGTCACTGTGGTTTGCGCTTGTGAATTTAAAGGAACATACTCTGTACGATCTAAATTTAAAGGACGCCACAATATAGTTACTAAAATCACAGCAACAAGGACTCCCAATATTGAAAAATAAGGAATTTTCAAATTATTTTTTTCAATATCAGAGGATTTAATCTGCCGTACCAAAATTAACCTTAACTATCTATTATCTAAATTATTTTTCATCTAAACAATCCAACAGTTCTTGTGTCAATGCAAATAAAAAGTGTGAATATGAATCTTTTGTTATAGGGATACCTGTCCCTAATGGATTTAACTCACCAATTCGAACATCCGTACCATTCACTATCTTTTTAATTATTGCAGGGCTAAACTGTGGCTCTCTAAAAACACAGACCGCTTGGTGTTCAGCTAACTCTTTTTGAATTGCATAAACTTTTTGAACACCAGGTTGTACTGCTGGATTTATGGTAAAACTTCCTAGATTTTTTAATCCGAAATATGATTCAAAATAGCCATAAGCATCATGAAACACAAAATAGCCCCTATTTTGGACGTTAATTAGTTTTTTTGCAATGTTTTGTTCCGTTTCTGATAAATTTGTAATGAATTTGTCTAGATTTAAGTCAAGTATTGCCGCTTTATTGGGGTATAAATCAAGCAGTTTATCATGAATTGATTTAGCAATGATTTTAGCAATAGTAGGAGAAAGCCAAATATGTTCATCATATTCACCATGATGCTCATCATCTGCGTGCATATCATGATGTGTATCTTCTTCATGGTTTGTGCGGAGTAAGTTTTTAATTTCGCCAACATCCATTAATTCTATTTGTTTATGGTGATCAATATTTTTTAATACAGTTGGCATAAAAGTTTCCATATCCTCACCAATCCAAATTATTAAGTCTGCATTTTTGATTTTAATTAAATCGGAAGGTTTCAATGAATAAGTGTGTGGTGAAGCACCATCCGGTAATAATATATCAGTATCTATTACACCTGATGCGATTGCTTCGGTAATAAATCCAATAGGTCTTACTGAAGAAATTATTGTCGCATTGGAATTAGCTATTAGCGCCAAAATAGATAAAAAAACCAATAAAAAAAAACGGATAGACTTTATAATAGTGTTAGTTAAATTTTTCACATTATCATCCAATATTAATAAAATATGATGGAATAAACCAGAATAATTGTTATAATATAACATAACATATTGACCAGCAAGGATTAATAATATCATGACGCAATTAATGTCACTTGATAATGTTTCCATTGAAATAAATAACCAGAAAATATTATATGATATTTCATTAACGGTTAATTTAAATCAAATTATTACAATATTAGGACCAAATGGCGCTGGTAAATCAACACTTGTCAAAATTATCTTAGGTTTAATTCAACCAACCACTGGTACCATTAAACGTGCATCTGATTTAACTATTGGCTATGTTCCTCAATCCATAAACTTAAATCCGACTTTACCGATTACTGTAAAACGTTTTATGCAGTTAAATAAACAGTTAAGTCAAATAGATATTCATAAAACATTATCATTAGTTAAGGCTGAATATTTGATAAATCGATCCATGCATCAACTATCAGGTGGTGAACTTCAGCGAGTTCTTTTAGCACAAGCATTAGCCAAACGTCCAAAGTTACTCATTCTTGATGAACCGACACAAGGAGTTGATGTTAATGGACAGGTACTGTTATATGATTTAATTATTGATGCAAAAAATGAGTTTAACTGTGGTGTATTAATGGTTTCACATGATCTACATCTAGTCATGGCAAAAACTGATGAGGTAATTTGTTTAAACCACCATATTTGTTGTTCAGGAACACCAGCAAGTGTTTCAAATGATCCTGAGTTTATTTCGCTTTTTGGACAACATGGTGCATCACAAATTGCTTTATATAAACATCATCACAATCATGATCATGATTTTTGCCAACATCAGCATCAACATGATCAAAAAATTATATTACCTGACCAACGAGGAAAAAAATAATGATAGAGTTACTGTTACCCTCTTTACTGGCAGGATTAAGCTTAACCTGTTTGACCGGACCTTTAGGCACATTTGTTGTTTGGCGAAGAATGTCCTATTTTGGCGATACTTTATCTCATGCGGCATTATTAGGGGTAGCTTTTGGTTTTCTTTTAAATATCAATCTATTTTATGCCATTATTTTAGTAACATTGATATTAGCTATTGGATTATTATGGTTAGAATCTCAAAAGCAACTTCCTGTTGATACCTTACTGGGTATTTTAGCGCATAGCGCTCTTTCATTGGGTTTAGTTGTAATAAGTTTAATGAATAATATACGTATTGATTTAATGGGCTATCTATTTGGTGATCTTTTATCTATAACAATGTTTGATGTTTACCAAATAGTCATTTGTGTAGTAACAATTGGATTATTGTTAATATGGCGGTGGAATCATTTTTTATTTATTACGGTTAGTGAAGAATTAGCATTTAGTCATGGAATTAATGTACCAATAACAAAATTTATTCTAACCATACTATTAGCATTAACGATAGGGATTGCTATGAAATTTGTTGGCGCTTTGATAATTACAGCACTGTTAATCATCCCAGCAGCTACTGCAAAATACTATGCTAAAAATTCTGAATCAATGGCAATCATTGCAATATTAATCGGTATGATCTCAATCATTGGTGGCATACTATTTTCATTATTTTATGACACCCCAACAGGCCCTTCTGTTGTATTAAGCAACACTTGTTTATTTTTTATATCACTATTTATTTCTAAATTCTTTATAAGAACAAAAAATTGAAGTAGTAACAAAATTAGGAAATTTTTTGCGAACGAACACGCATTTTTAGTCATAAATTTATGCACATTCTAGAATTATTAATAAAGTGCTAAAAATCTCAAATTAATGACGATAAATTATGTCACTCGCAATCATTTATACAAGAGCCTCTATTGGTATACAAGCACCTCAAATTAACGTCGAAGTACATATTAGTAATGGTTTACCTGGTTTTGTGCTTGTTGGCCTACCAGAAGCAACAGTAAAAGAATCCAAAGACCGTGTTAGAAGTGCTATTATTAATAGTGGTTTTACATTTCCAGCAAAGAAAATAACCGTTAATTTATCTCCTGCCGATCTTCCGAAAGAAGGAAGTCGGTTTGATTTACCTATAGCTATTGCTATTCTTGCAGCAACAGAACAGATACCAATGGATCACCTTGCTAAATATGAGTTTTTAGGTGAATTAGCTCTTTCGGGCGAAATTAAGGCAGTAAAAGGGGCGATTCCCGCTGCTTTGTCTTCTAAAAAAAATAATCGAACTCTAATTATTTCAGCAGAGAATCAATCTGAAATATCGTTAATTCATCAAAATCATACATTAATTACGCATAATTTGCTGGAATTATGTCAATATTTATATAATGAAATTAACTTATCATCAGTCGAATATAGACAATATCAAGAAGAAAATAATCAACTCGCTAATCTACAAGATGTAATTGGACAAGAACATGCTAAAAGAGCATTAGAAATCGCTGCAGCTGGTGGACATAATCTATTATTGATAGGACCACCAGGAACAGGAAAAACAATGTTAGCAACACGATTAACGTCATTATTACCACCATTATCAGATGATGAAGCACTAGAAAGTGCAGCAATTGCAAGCCTAGTTAACTCAAATGGTTCAATAAAGAATTGGCGAACAAGGCCATTTAGATCACCACATCACAGTGCATCAGCTGCTGCACTAGTAGGAGGAGGATCAATTCCCAGACCAGGCGAAATATCATTAGCACATAATGGGGTTTTATTTTTAGATGAGTTACCAGAGTTTAACCGTAAAGTTTTAGATGCATTAAGAGAACCTATTGAGTCAGGTGAAATAGTTATTTCAAGAGCTAATGCAAAAATAAAATTTCCAGCAAAGTTTCAACTCATAGCAGCAATGAATCCAAGTCCCACAGGTCATTATCAAGGCACTCATAACAGAACAACACCACAACAAATAATACGTTACTTAAATAGGCTATCTGGGCCATTTTTAGATCGGTTTGATATTTCTATTGAAGTACCATTACTACCAAGGGGCACATTAAGCCAAAAGGCAACTACAACAGAGACAACAGAAAAAGTAAAGAAAAGAGTGATTGATACAAGAAAGATTCAAATATTAAGAAATAACAAATTAAATAGTCAATTATCACCAAAAGAAATTCAAATACATTGCCTACTAAGTGATGAAGACAATAATTATTTGGAGCAGGCTTTAATCAAGTTAGGTCTCTCTGCTAGAGCGTGGCATCGGATATTAAAAGTATCGCGTACTATTGCTGACTTAGACAATTCAAAAAACATAGAACGAAAACATATTTCAGAAGCACTGAGTTATCGTTCTATGGATCGTTTATTAATTCAACTGCACAAAAATATTGGTTAAAGCATTAATCATCACTATCAACAAAATCATCACTTACATCAACTTGAGGTTTTCCTCCTGATAATGTGTGAAAACGTTTTGGTTTATTAATTTTAGAAAGGTACTTTATCCACGCTTTTTCATAATCAGTAGATGGCTCTTTTTTCCCTTTGCAAACCGCAACAAAAGATTTTTCTTCTGGAGTAGCTGGCTTTTTAACTTCTGTATCAAGATCTCTAAAAGCACAACCATATTTTTCTAAGATCTGAGCTTCTTTGATAGTAAAATCACCATGTCGAGAAAGCCCTCTTGGATAATTCTTGTTATCAAAAAAACGTTGTTGACTTACAAAACTCTCAGCCATGTTATATCCTCTAGATTATAAATATTGTTGGGCGGGAATTATAATTGACAAAGTAAATCTGTAAACAAAATTTTTTTATTTATGTAAAGAAATTTGAATAAGTGGTTAAATTTAGAGCAAAACATCTTTATTTATGGCAGGGGCGGAGAGTCTCGAACTCCCAACACCCGGTTTTGGAGACCGGTGCTCTACCAATTGAACTACGCCCCTAGAAAAGGTGGCGGAACGGACGGGGCTCGAACCCGCGACCCCCTGCGTGACAGGCAGGTATTCTAACCAACTGAACTACCGCTCCACCGTATTTGGTATGTATATATAAAATTTAAAAGTCTGGCGGCACCCTACTCTCACATGGGTAATACCCACACTACCATCGGCACTACGGCGTTTCACTTCTGAGTTCGG
>NZ_JACFQD010000018.1:0-3846 GCF_016101635.1 Gilliamella sp. M0320 | reverse complement strand
TGTGATTTGTTCCTGACAAAACACAGCCTTGGCAAACATCCCTGTTTGCCATGCTAACCTCACTCAGTTGTCAGCACATTGCGAAAGTCGCGTCACAAAATCGCTTTTATCGCTCACTTTACCAGCCTCATTGCCTTGACAGACAATGATTGTTTAATGTCCTAACGTTTTTTTCTTATCCTCTGCTTCAATACCTAAGAACTAAAAAATAATAGCTAAGGATAGACACAGAGTCCTTGTTTATGGTAGCTGGGGGAGTTGCGATCGTATTCCACGTAAGTAAATAGAACATAACCATAGGCTCCGCTAACACTAAAGTAAGCTCGGTTATCACTCGTCTGATCACTCGTCACATAGTATAAGTTGATAAGGTTTCTGGCGATGATGAAGTTGGCACCGGTGTAATCATTCATCTTGCCCCATTCCGCGAAAAATCCTGCACCAATGTGACGCATATAGTTATTACCAGATGACGAAGGCGTTGCCCCTATTGCATTTACATCATTTGCATAATATTGACAATAATCTACATTACCTCCCGAATTTCCGTGACAAGTCGCATTAGTTAAATCCTTGACCTTTGGAAGACGGTATCCTCCAATCTTATTACACCAAGATTCCGTACTAGAATAGTTACTTCTATAATCACCACGATTAACAAACCACTGCTTTAATACAAATCCATATTTGAGCACCGCATTACCACTGCTATCACGACCCACTAACTCAAATACCTGCGGTAAAGATGGTCTGGCGATTCCAACTGGATTATCTGATTGCCATTGATTAGGGTCTGTAACGGCAGGACCAGTTAGGGTAACTTTAACGCTGGTACTTGTTGAATTGGTCATCGTCGCCGTAATACCACCATGAGAAACCGGCGCCCAAGATAAGGCCTGAGTACTACCACTAATATCTAAATCAAAATACAAATTATTAGCACCAGTAGTCGGGAAGTTTAAACCATAAGACGATGGCGTAAATGACTGGGTTAGAAAACCCTTACCATATTCCCAAACGGCAGTATCCCCCCCCAACGTAAGTTAGGTCTTGTAAAACAAATCACTGGCGATGCCTTAGGATTAATATAATAAGTGGCATTACCTGCCGTAAAACGACTTTCATTAGGTACTCCATAACGTGTTGTTAATGTACCTTCACCATTAGATAAGGTTAATTTATATGGCGCTTTACAAATAGTCAGCACTTCATTACGGGCAACAACTTGATTATTTTTATCGACAATGGATAAATTTAAACTACCGGTAGCGGTGACACCATTAACTCCTTGACCATCGCCATCATCATCACCCCAATAATTATAAGGTGTGCCAATAAGTGAACTTAATGCAATAGAATCAGTATTCCTTGGTACTAACATACCAATATCATTAAAACTCTGACCAATAACAGGTAAAATGATAGGATTGTCACTTGAATTATTGGTTGTCGGAGTAAATGTTCTTCCATCTGAAAGGGATATCCCGAGTAGCGCTTCAGTATTTGTGACCCGAGTTCGACCTCCATCAAAGGTTAAATAAGGTGCTGAGCCATAAATAATATTGGTCGTTTTTGTGGTTAATGCATAATTAGTAAAAGAGATAGACTGTAATACAACCACGGTCAATACCAAAACCATCGGCCGAGATAAACAGGCGAAACCAAGAAATTTTGAAAAATTTTGCTGAAATTTCGGAAATTGCTTAAATAATAAACAACAGTGAAATAATAAACGATTTGAGCTTAACTTTAGAGAGGTGAAATTATAGGTTGGGCAGGTTGTGTGTTGTGTGTTGTGTGTTGAAAATTATAATCCATATCAGATATCCTTGTCAATCCAATTTTATGATTTATTTAAAATTTTAAGTCTAATGGCATAAAATTTATCCATTCGTATAAATATGCTATAAAAGTATAGTGATTGCAAAAAACCATGCAACTTTTTTTGCTGGTTTAATTGTTAACTTTTGTAAAGAAGAACACTGATAGCTCGAAAACAGCATCGGTTATTTGCTGTTTATTAGAAATAATATCCCCTTTATCCCCTCTTAAAAAATTACCATTTTTAATATTAATAATTTGCAGATTAGGCTTTTGATTTTGACAATTTTATAATCGTTTTTAGAAGGTATTTTGCGTTTAAAAAACCCCGCTCCTCAAAATTTTTTATTCTTTGAGTTTCGGACGTTTTGTTGTTTTGCGGTTATTTCTATACGGTGATTACGTCCGAGTTAAGAGGGTTGCCGCTAACCCTCTTTACAATCTCCCGCGGCGACCACGCAAGTGGTCACGATGTGACTGCCTGCCGCCTTCGTTCGCTCTTAACGCACCGGCTGTGATTTGTTCCTGACAAAACACAGCCTTGGCAAACATCCCTGTTTGCCATGCTAACCTCACTCAGTTGTCAGCACATTGCGAATGTCGCTAAATGAGAAGCATCAAACTAATTGATAAAAATAAACTTTTATTAATGGAACTAGCTGATGTTATAACCAACGTTAGCAATTTATTGGATGGATTTTGGCTTTAAAAACCCCTCTCCTCAAATTTTTTTGGTTGTTTTAGTTTCGGACGTTTTGTTGTTTTGCGGTTATTTCTATTCGGTGATTACGTCCGAGTTAAGAGGGTTGCCGCCAACCCTCTTTACAATCTCCCGCGGCGACCACGCAAGTGGTCACGATGTGACTACCTTCCGCCTTCGTTCGCTTTTAACGCTCCTTGGCAAACATCCCTGTTTGCCATGCTAACCTCTCTCAGTTGTCAGCACGTTGCCAATGTCGCGCCACAAAATCGTTTTTTAACACCCTAACGGTATTTTTTTTATCCTCAGCTTCTATACCTAAGAACTAAGAAATAATAGCTAATAAGGATAGACACAGATTCCTAAGTATCGAGCGTATTCAGTTTCCTCATCGTTATGGACCAACCGATAACCACCATGTCCCGCGCCAATCATAAAATGAGCACTGTCGTCATGTAGCCTAGTATCATTCGTCCAATAGAATACCACGTTGGGGTCGCCGTAGTTAGGGAAATTAGCCTCCCTGGCATAATCGCTCATATTCCCCCATTCCGAGAAAAATCCTCCACCAATGTGACGCCGTAAATATCCATCAGGTGACGAAGGGGTTGCACTTTGACATCCCGCATAATCAGGACAATTCACATTAGTTAAATCCCTGACCTTTGGGGTATGGTATCCAATATTATTACACCAAGATGTTGCACTAGAATGGTTCTTGTTATAATTACCACTATTAACAAACCACTTCTTTAACTCAAATCCATATTTAACCACCGCATTACCACTGCTATCACGACCGACTAACTCAAATACCTGCGGTAATGATGGTCTGCCGATTCTACCTGGATTATTTGTTCCCCATTGCGATGATGGAGCAACAGGACCCGTTAGGGTGACTCGAACGCTGGTACTTGTTGAATTAGTCATCGTCGCCGTAATACCTTCATGAGAAACCGGCGCCCAAGATAAGGCTTGACTAACACCACCAATATCTAAATCAAAATACAAACCATTACCACCAGTAGTCGGAAAGTTTAAGTAATAAGACGATGGCGTAACTGACTGTGGTAGAAAACCCCTAACATTGTCGTCATAAATGGCAGCAGAAAGACCAAGCGTCCATCTATAATGAATAGGCTGAAATATGAAAGTTCTTGCAAAACAAATCACTGGCGCTACCTTAGGATTAATATAATAAGTGGCATTACCTGCACTAAAACGACTTTCATTAGGTTCCCCATAACGTGTTGTTAATCTACCTTCACCATTAGATAAGGTTAATTTATATGGCGCTTTACAAATAGTCAGTACTTCATTACGGG
>NZ_JACFQD010000017.1:0-4119 GCF_016101635.1 Gilliamella sp. M0320 | reverse complement strand
CTTATTTAACCTTTGATGGTGGTCGTACCCGGGTAACAAATACCGCAGCGCTACTCGGGATATCCCTTTCTGATGGTAGAACATTTACTCCCACAACCAATAATTCAAGAGACAATCCTATCATTTTACCTGTTGATGGTCAGAGTTTTAATGATATTGGTATGTTAGTACCAACGGATACTAATTCTATTGCATTAAGTTCACTTATTGGCACACCGTATAATTATTGGGGGGATGATGATGGCGATGGTCAGGGAGTTAATGGTGTCACCGCTACCGGTAGTTTAAATTTATTGATTGTTGATAAATACGGTTTTCGTGTTGCCCGTAATGAAGTACTGACTATTTGTAAAGCGCCATATAAATTAACCTTATCAAATACTGAAGGTACATTAACAACACGTTATGGAGTACCTAATGAAAGTCGTTTTAGTGCAAGTAATGCCACTTATTATATTAATCCTAAGACCGCACCAGTGATTTGTTATATAACTCCTCAACCATTACGACGAAGCAATTCAACCAATGTAGAGGAATGGGAGACGGGTCTTTCTGCTGACGTTTATGACTGGATTAAGGATAGTTTTCTACCACAGTCAGTTACGCCATCGTCTTATGGTTTAAACTTCCCGACTACTGGTGCTCATAATTTGTCTTTTGATTTATGGTTTGGTGGTGTTAGTCAAGCCTTATCTTGGGCTCCGGTTTCTCATGGTGGTATTACTGCAACGATGACCGATTCAACAAGTACCGGCGTTCGAGTCACCCTAAGGGGTCCTTTTGCTAGAAACTCGGTAACTAATCCAGGTAGAGTCAACAGACCATCTTTACCTCAGTCATTTGAGTTAGTGGGTCGTGATAGCAGTGGTAATGCTGTGGTCAAATATGGTTTTGTGTTAAAGCAATGGTTTATTATTGTACATCCTAGCTTTGGAGTAAGCTCTACTACTTTTAATGATGCATTATCTTGGTGTAATAAGACGGGATACCATCTCCCAAAGGTCAAGGATTTAACTAATGCGCGTTGTGGGTCTGAGGAGGGATGTCAAAGTGCAACGCCTTCGTCACCTGATTATATGATGCGGCGTCATATTGGTACAGGATTGTTCACGGAATGGGGGCCAGCCTACAGTCTCTTCGCTTATGACCGCGAATATTATACAAGTGAGTTGACGAGTAATGGAAGGAATGTCTTTTCTGTTGGCTTGCCGGAGGGTTATTTGCGTTTAGTGAATAATTCTACCGGCCACGACGGTTACAGCATACTCTGTACCTATCCTTAGCTATTATTTCTTAGTTCTTAGTCCTTGAACTAAAGAGCTAGGTATAAGAAAAATAACGTTAGAGCGATAAAAACGATTTTGTGGTGCGACATCCGCAATGTGCTGACAACTGAGTGAGGTTAGCATGGCAAACAGGGATGTTTGGCAAGGAGCGTTAACAGCGAAAGAAGGCGGAAGGCAGTCACATCGTGACCACTTGCGTGGTCGCCGCGGGAGATTGTAAAGAGGGTTGGCGGCAACCCTCTTAACTCGGACGTAATCACCGTATAGAACTAGCCACCAAACAACAAAACGTCCGAAACTAAAACAACCAAAAAATTTTGAGGAAAGGGGTTTTTAAAGCCTAAAATCCCGTCCAAGTTTCCCCGAAATTGGTTTTAAAACTAAAATTAGCTTGCTATAAACATAAGAGTTTATTTTGGCAAATAAGTTTGGTGTATTTCATTTAGCGACATTCGCAATGTGCTGACAACTGAGTGAGGTTAGCATGGCAAACAGGGATGTTTGGCAAGGCGGTGCTTTGTCAGGAACAAATCACAGCCGGTGTGTTAAGAACGAACGAAGACGGAGGGCAGTCACGCAGTGACCACTTGCGTAGTCGCCGCGGGAGATTGTAAAGAGGGTTCGCGCCAACCCTCTTAACTCGGACGTATTCACCGTATAGAAATAACCACAAAACAACAAAACGTCCGAAACTCATCAAACCCAAAAAATTGAGGAAAGGGGTTTTTGAAACGCAAAATACCTTCTAAAAACGATTATAAAATTGTCAAAATCAAAAACCTAATCTGCAAATTATTAATATTAAAAATGGTGATTTTTTAAGAGGGGATAAAGGGGATATTATTTCTAATAAACAACAAATAACCGATGCTATTTTCGAGTTATCAGTGTTCTTCTTTACAAAAGTTAACAATTAAACCGCCAAAAAAAGTTGCATGGTTTTTTCCAATCACTATACTTTTATAGCATATTTATACGAATGGATAAATTTCATGCCATTAGGCTTAAAATTTTAAATAAATCATAAAATTGGATTGACAAGGACATCTGATATGGATTATAATTTTCAACACGCAACACGCAACACGCAACCTGCCCAACCTATAATTTCACCTTTCTAAAGTTAAGCTCACATCGTTTATTATTTCACTGCAGTTTATTATTTCGGCAATTTCCGAAATTTCGGCAAAATTTTTCAAAATTTCTTAATTTAGCCTGTTTACCTCGGCCGATGGTTTTGGTATTAACTGTGGTTGTTTTACAGTCTATCTCTTTTGCTAATTATGCATTAACCACTAAAACGACCAATATTATTTATGGCTCAGCCCCTTATTTAACCTTTGATGGTGGTCGTACCCGGGTAACAAATACCGCAGCGCTACTCGGAATATCCCTTTCTGATGGTAGAAAATTCACCCCAGCAACCAATAATTCGAGTTTAGCCAATCCTATCGTTTTACCTGTTGCTGGTCAGAGTTTTAATGATATTGGTATGTTAGTACCAAGGGATACTGATTCTATTGCATTAAGTTCACTTATTGGCACACCGTATAATTATTGGGGTGATGATGATGGCGATGGTCAGGGAGTTAATGGTATCACCGCTACCGGTCGTTTATATTTATCTATTGCTGATAAAGACAATAATCCTGTTGCCCGTAATGAAGTGCCGACTATTTGTAAAGCGCCATATAAATTAACCTTATCTAATGGTGAAGGTACATTAAAAACACGTTATGGTGTGCCTAATGAAAGTCGTTTTACGGCAGGTAATGCCACTTATTATATTAATCCTAATATATCATCGCCAGCGATTTGTTATGCAAGACCTAACTTAGGGGGTAGAGGTCTTTCTGCTGCCATTTGGAACCCTGATAAGGGTTTTCTAACCCAGTCAGTTACGCCGTCGTCTTATAGTTTAAACTTCCCGACTACTGGTGCTAATAATTTGTATTTTGATTTAGATATTAGTGGTGTTAGTCAGGCCTTATCTTGGGCTCCGGTTTCTCATGGTGGTATTACTGCAACGATGACCGATTCAACAAGTACCAGCGTTCGAGTCACCCTAACGGGTCCTTTTGCTCCATCATCGCAATGGCAAGTACAATATCCTAGAGTCGCCAGACCACCTTTACCGCAGGTATTTGAATTAGTCGGTCGTGATAGCAGTGGTAATGACATCGTCAAATATGGATTTGTGTTACGGAAGTGGTTTGTTAATCGTAGTAATTATGTAAGTACGGGTTTTAAACTGTCAACTTGGTGTATTTCTGCGGCATACGCTCTCCCAAGGGTCAGGGATTTAGTTAATGCGTCTTGTCCATGGCGTGTTACCAAACCTTTGAAGTGTGGAGATTTTGTAGGGGTATATTCTACGTCTGCGTCACCTGATAATAGATCTAGACGTCACATTGGTGCAGGATTTTTCTCGGAATGGGGGAGGATGGACTATTACACTGGAGCCAACTTCTTCCGCAACATCTATTTGACGAAGACTATGAGTAGTAGTAGTGATAATGCTAACCCTAATAGTGTTCTGGCCGTTAAAGATAATTCTACTCTTGTATTCGGCACTAGTTTTGAAACAAGGACCCTCGGAATCTGTGTTTATCCTTATTAGCTATTATTTCTTAGTTCTTAGGTATAGAAGCTGAGGATAAAAAAAATAACGTTAGGGCGATAAAAACGATTTTGTGGCGCGACATTCGCAATGTGCTGACAACTGAGTGAGGTTAGTATGGCAAACAAGGATGTTTGCCAAGGCGGTGCTTTGTCAGGAACAAATCACAGCCGGTGCGTTAAAAGCGAACGAAGGCGGAAGGCAGTCACATCG
>NZ_JACFQD010000016.1:0-4840 GCF_016101635.1 Gilliamella sp. M0320 | reverse complement strand
CCGAGTTAAGAGGGTTGGCGCGAACCCTCTTTACAATCTCCCGCGGCGACCACGCAAGTGGTCACGATGTGACTGCCTTCCGCCTGCGTTCGTTCTTAACGCACCGGCTGTGATTTGTTCCTGACAAAACACAGCCTTGCCAAACATCCCTGTTTGCCATGCTAACCTCGCTCAGTTGTCAGCACATTGCGAATGTCGCTAAATAGGAAGCACTAAACTAATTTCTAAAAATAAACGTTTATTATTAGTAATAGCTGATGTTATAACTAATGTTAGCGATTTATTGGCGGAATTTTGGCTTTAAAAACCCCGTTCCTCAACTTTTTTGGTTCGCTGAGTTTCGGACGTTTTGTTGTTTTGTGGTTGTTTCTATACGGTGATTACGTCCGAGTTAAGAGGGTTGGCGCCAACCCTCTTTACAATCTCCCGCGGCGACCACGCAAGTGGTCACGATGTGACTGCCTTCCGCCTGCGTTTGCTGTTAACGCCCTTTTCGTCAACGCCATTGCCTTGGCAAGGCAATGATTGTTTAATGTCCTAATGTTATTTTTCTTATCCTCAGCTTCAATACCTAAGAACTAAGAAATAATAGCTAAGGATAGACACAGAGTCCGTATGGTTTGTTGTTGTTATCGCTGTTATTGTTGGTATCCCTACGACTGGCGTATATACGACCATCGAACGAATTAACCGTATAGAGGTCACTATAAGGATGCTCATCACTCGTCCAATAGTACCCTCTTTGGAAGTTGGCACCAGTGTAATTGACCATAGACCCCCATTCCGTGAAAAATCCTGCACCAATGTGATGCGCGGCAAAATCTACCCAAGGCGAAGGCTTTGCACTTTGACATGGTGAATCACAATTCGCATTAGTTAAATCCTTGACCTTTGGAATACGGTATCCAATATTATTACACCAAGATGATATACTAGAATAGGTATAATCTTTCCTACCTCCACGATTAACAAACCACTGCTTTAACTTAAATCCATATTTGACCACCGCATTACCACTGCTATCACGACCAACTAACTCAAATGTCTGCGGTAAAGATAGTCTACCGATGCTATATGGATTTTCTGATTGCCATTGCGATGATGTAGCAACAGGACCTGTTAGGGTGACTTTAACGCTGGTACTTGTTGAATTGGTCATAGTTGCAGTAATACCACCATGAGAAACCGGCGCCCAAGATAAGGCCTGATTATTACCTCTAATATCTAAATCAAAATACAAATTATTAGCCCCCGTAGTCGGGAAGTTTGAACCATAAGACGACGGCGTGACTGACTGTGTTAGAAACCCCCCCTTATCCCTGTCCCAAATGGAAGCAGGAACAATATATCCATTAGCAGGTTGTGGGGTAGGTCTTGCAAAACAAATCACTGGCGATGATATATTAGGATTAGGATTAATATAATAAACGGCATTACTTGCACTAAAACGACTTTCATTAGGCACACCATAACGTGTTTTTAATGTACCACTACCATTAGATAAGGTTAATTTATATGGCGCTTTACAAATATTAAGCACTTCATTACGGGCCACAGCTAGATCCCATTTATCAACAATAGATAAATTTAAACTACCGGTAGCGGTGACACCATTAACGCCCTGACCATCGCCATCATCATCTCCCCAATAATTATACGGTGCGCCAATAAGTGAACTTAATGCAATAGAATTAGTATTCCTTGGTACTAACATACCAATATCATTAAAACTCTGACCATCAACAGGTAAAATGATAGGATTTCTATAACTCGAATTATTGGTTGTCGGAGTAAATGTTCTACCATCAGAAAGGGATATCCCGAGTAGCGCTTCGGTATTTGTTACCCGAGTTCGACCACCATCAAAGGTTAAATAAGGTGCTGAGCCATAAATAATATTGGTTGTTTTAGTGGTTAATGCATAGTTAGAAAAAGAGATAGACTGTAAAACAACCATGGTTAATACCAAAACCATCGGCCGAGATAAACAGGCTAAACTAAGAAATTTTGAAAAATTTTGCCGGAATTTCGGAAATTTTGGAAATTGCTGAAATAATAAACTGCAGTGAAGTAATAAACGGTATGAGCTTAACTTTAGAGAGGTGAAATTATAGGTTGGGCAGGTTGTGTGTTGTGTGTTGTGTGTTGAAAATTATAATCCATATCAGATATCCTTGTCAATCCAATTTTATGATTTATTTAAAATTTTAAGCCTAACGGCATAAAATTTATCCATTCGTATAAATATGCTATAAAAGTATAGTGATTGCAAAAAACCATGCAACTTTTTTTGATGGTTTAATTGTTAACTTTTGTAAAGGCGAATGTAATATTACGTTTTAATTACGCCCTTAAAACCTATTTTGGAGAAACTTTAGGGGGATTTTTAGGCTTTAAAAACCCCGTTCCTCAAAATTTTTTAGTTCTTTATTTTTTGGTTGTTTGAGTTTCGGACGTTTGTTGTTTTGCGGTTATTTCTATACGGTGATTACGTCCGAGTTAAGAGGGTTGGCGCGAACCCTCTTTACAATCTCCCGCGGCGACTACGCAAGTGGTCACGATGTGACTGCCTTCCGCCTTCGTTCGCTTTTAACGCACCGGCTGTGATTTGTTCCTGACAAAGCACCGCCTTGGCAAACATCCCTGTTTGCCATGCTAACCTCACTCAGTTGTCAGCACATAGCCAATGTCGCGCCACAAAATCGTTTTTATCGCCCTAACGTTATTTTTATCCTCAACTTCAATACCTAAGAACTAAAAAATAATAGTTAAGGATAGACACAGAGTCCGTAATTGGGGAAGGGATAATCGTTATATATCGTACCATCCCACGAGTTAACCACAAAAAAACGATAAGGATTACCACCCACACTATCTTGCGTCCAATGGCCGTATTCGAAGTAGCGATTAGCGTATCCGAAGTGGGCATTAGCGTAATAGCGCATATCCCCCCATTCCGTGAAAAATCCTGCACCAATGTGACGACGGAAATACTTATTAGGTGACGAAGGCGTTGCACCTTCTGCACCTTCACACACATCTTGAGTCTGCCAGTCCCGCCATGGTTCACAAGTCGCATTAGTTAAATCACTGACCGTTGGGAGACGGTATCCAATATTATTACACCAAGATTTCGTACTAAGATAGGAATAATAAATTTCACCACGATTAACAAACCATTGCTTTAACTCAAATCCATATTTGACCACCGCATTACCACTGCTATCACGACCAACTAACTCAAATACCTGCGGTAAAGATAGTCTGTCGATTTCACCTGGATTATTTGAAGACCATTGCGATGGTGTAGCAACAGGACCCGTTAGGGTGACTCGAACGCTGGTACTTGTTGAATCGGTCATCGTCGCCGTAATACCACCATGAGAAACCGGAGCCCAAGATAAGGCCTGATTAGTGCCGGCAATAACTAAATCAAAATACAAATTATTAGCACCAGTAGTCGGGAAGTTTGAACCATAAGACGATGGCGTAAATGATTGTGGTAGAAAACCCTTCCCATAACGGTACCATTTGTCAGCAGGAATACCACCCAACCCAAACCCACTTATGTTAGGCATTACATAACAAATCACTGGCGATGATTCTTTCTTAGGATTAATATAATAAGTGGTACTCCTTCGCTCAAAACGAGTTTCATTAGGCACACCATAACGTGTTGTTAATCTACTTTCAAAATTAGATAAGACTAATTTATATGGCGCTTTACAAATAGACAGCACTTCATTACGGGCAACACGAGAACCGTCTTTATCAAAAATATCTAAATATAAACCACCGGTAGCAGTGACACCATTAATCCCCTGACCATCACCATCATCATCCCCCCAATAATTATAGGGTGATGCAATAAGAGAATTTAATTCGATTAAATTTTTATCAGTTGGTATCAACATACCAATATCATTAAAACTCTGACCAGCAACCGGTAACTCGATAGGATTGTCTAAACTTGAATCATTGGTTGTCCGAGTAAATGTTCTTCCATCTGAAAGGGATATCCTGAGTAGCGCTTCAGTATTTGTTACCCGAGTACTACCACCATCGAAGGTTAAATAAGGCGCTGAACCTTGAATAACATAAATCGTTTTAGCGGTTAATGCATGATTAGCAAAAGAAATAGAAAGTAAAACAACCACGGTTAATATGAAAACCATCGGCCGAGATAAACAGGCTAAACCAAGAAATTTTAAAAAATTTTGCCGAATTTGCTGGAAAAATAAATTGTAATGAGATAATAGACCGTGCGTGCTTAACTTTACTAACGTTAAATTATAGGTTGGGCAGGTTTGGTGTTTGGTGTTTGGTGTTTTAAATTATAACACATATCCGACATTCCTGTCAATTAAATTAATGATTTATTTACAATTTTATGCCTACCGACATAAAATTTATCCATTCATATAAATATGCTATAAAAGTATAGTGATTGGAAAAAACCATGCAACTTATTTTGGCTGTTTAATTGTTAATTTTTGTAAAGGTGAATGTAATATTACCGCTTAATTACTCGCTTAAAACCAATTTCGAAGAAGATTTAGGGGGATTTTAGGCTTTAAAAACCCCTCTCCTCAAATTTTTTTGGTTGTTTGGGTTTCGGACGTTTTGTTGTTTTGTGGTTGTTTCTATACGGCGATTACGTCCGAGTTAAGAGGGTTGGCGCGAACCCTCTTTACCATCTCCCGTGGCGACTACGCAAGTGGTCACGATGTGACTGCCTTCCGCCTTCGTTCGCTGTTAACGCACCGGCTGTGATTTGTTCCTGACAAAGCACCGCCTTGGCAAACATCCCTGTTTGCCATGCTAACCTCTCTCAGTTGTC
>NZ_JACFQD010000015.1:0-5903 GCF_016101635.1 Gilliamella sp. M0320 | reverse complement strand
TGCATTGCCTCCAATTCCCATAATTTATTACGCCGATAATAACTTGGTGTAACCTTAAAAATGTACTTAAATCGACGTGTAAAAGATTGTTGGGAATCAAATTGATATTTTAATGCGATCTCAAGGATAGTTTTTTTCGTCAACCTCAACTCAACAGCCGCTTTCGTCAAACGACGAGCACGAATATAGCTAGCCAGTGTGACCCCTGTTACTTTTTTGAACAGCCGCTGAAAATACCACTTGGTATAACCCGCTTTATTCGCCACATCATCAAGCAGTAAAGACTGATCTAAATTATGTTCAATCCATAATAGAACATCTTTGATAACCGTTGTATGAAACTGCTTATCATCATATCTTAATTGGATGTTATTAGCTTTATTTTGATAGCGAGAATGCTGTTCAATATACATAAAATAACCTAAATGTTCTTAAGATTGTCACGACCACATCATCATGATACCATAAACATACTGACGGTATGTTATTTTAAATCTATCATGGAAAATAAAAATCATCAACAAGAAAATTTTAAGAGTACCTATCAATCACTGGTTAACTCAGCACGAATATTGTTTGTTGAAAAAGGCTATCAAGCTGTTTCAATAGATGAGATCTCGGGAAAAGCGTTGGTGACCAAAGGTGCCTTTTATCATCACTTTAAAAATAAAAAACAATTACTCAGTGCCTGTTATAAGCAGCAATTAATTATGATTGATGCCTACATCACAACAAAAACTGATTTAACAAATGGTTGGTCTGCCTTAGAAAGTATATTTGAACATTATCTTGATTATATTATTGATAATAATAAAAACCTTATCCCTATCCAAGAAGTGATGCCTATCATTGGTTGGAATGAACTTGAAAAAATTAGCCTTGAATACATTACTGGTAAGGTAAACGCCATTGTCAGCAAATTGATCCAAGAGAACCAACTTAAAGCTTATGATGATGATGTGCTTAAAAACTTACTCAATGGCTGGTTTATGCATATCGCAATACATGCGAAAAACCTAAAAGAGCTTGCCGATAAAAAAGGCCAATTTATTGCTATTTACCGCGGCTTTTTATTGAGCTTGAAAGATAAATAAAATAGATAGGTTTTATTTGAAGCTAAATCTTCTTTATCGTAAAAAATGCCCTCTTGGGTTATCAAGAGGGTCATTATATTTCGCGGAATAACATCATTTGGTGACGAAATAACTAAGCACTTGTCTCCTGTTTACTCCCCTGAGCTTGAGGGGTTAACATGAAGGTCATCGATAGCAGGATAATAATACAGTAAAACGCTAAACCAATAATCCAAATCCAGCCATCCCAAATTGGTAGTGAATGATTATAAATAACAGCAAACAGTAATGGGCCAATAACACCGGTTGCATTGGTAAGGCTCACCAATAATCCCTGTAAAGCACCTTGCTGATGACTCTTTGTTTGGATAGACATCACTCCCTGTAATGCAGGTAAAGCGATCCCACCACCAGCCAATAAAATTAAAACAGGGAAAACTAACCAACCTTCAGATATAAACGCTAAAAAGGCAAATGCACTACTATCTGCAATAAATCCGAGCAGTACTGCCGTTTTTTCGCCCCATTTAGTGGCTATTCTTCCTGCCACAAAGGCTTGGAATACTGAGTGTAAAAGACCAAGACCCGCTAATGAAAAGCCAACCATCATGCTATTCCATCCAAAACGATTTTCGGTAAATAGCACCCACACCGTTGCGGGAATTTGGCCTATCAATTGCGCTGAAAAATAAATAATCAACAAAATGGGCATCGTTTTAAATAAAGTGATGTATACCGAATTCGATTGCGTCTCAACCCCTACTTCGGTATCTGTATTATCACGTGTATTTTTGGTTTCACGGAACCAAAACATAACCACAAGGAAAGCGACAATATTTAGCAACGCAGCGATAAAAAAGGGACTATGCGGTGAAATCTCTCCTGCAAAACCACCAATAATAGGCCCCGCTATTAAACCAAGCCCAAAACTTGCCCCTAACCAACCGAACCACTTCACGCGTTGAGAAGCTGAGGTGGTATCGGCAATGACCGATGCCGCGACAGCCCCAGTAGCTCCTGTGATCCCTGAAAGCAAACGGCCTAAATACAGCATCCAAAGCGCACTTGAAAAAGCCAGCAATAAGTAATCCAGCGATGCGCCTATTAATGACAACAACAGCACTGGGCGCCGACCAAATCGGTCAGACATTTTTCCAAGCCAAGGAGCAAAGATAACCTGCATTAACGCATAAAGTGCAAGCAATACGCCAAAGTGGTTAGCGATATCTTCCGAAGCAATAAATTCACGTAATAACGTTGGCAAGACTGGCATGATAAGGCCAATCCCCATGGCATCGAGTAACGTAATTACCAATGCGATCTTTGTCGAACTATTCATTTCACTTTTCTCTATTACTGATAGGGAGTGGTAAAATAACTCTATCAATGATAGAGTGTCAACAAAAATTAGGAATTAATGATGTCTAGATTAGATAAAAGTAAAGTGATTAACAGCGCATTAGAGCTGCTTAATGAGGTCGGAATCGAAGGTTTAACAACCCGTAAACTCGCCCAGAAGCTAGGTGTAGAGCAGCCTACATTGTATTGGCATGTAAAAAATAAGCGGGCTTTGCTCGACGCCTTAGCCATTGAGATGTTAGATAGGCACCATACTCACTTTTGCCCTTTAGAAGGGGAAAGCTGGCAAGATTTTTTACGTAATAACGCTAAAAGTTTTAGATGTGCTTTACTAAGTCATCGCGATGGAGCAAAAGTACATTTAGGTACACGGCCTACAGAAAAACAGTATGAAACTCTCGAAAATCAATTAGCCTTTTTATGCCAACAAGGTTTTTCACTAGAGAATGCATTATATGCACTCAGCGCTGTGGGGCATTTTACTTTAGGTTGCGTATTGGAAGATCAAGAGCATCAAGTCGCTAAAGAAGAAAGGGAAACACCTACTACTGATAGTATGCCGCCATTATTACGACAAGCTATCGAATTATTTGATCACCAAGGTGCAGAGCCAGCCTTCTTATTCGGCCTTGAATTGATCATATGCGGATTAGAAAAACAACTTAAATGTGAAAGTGGGTCTTAAAAGCAGCATAACCTTTTTCCGTGATGGTAACTTCACGGTAACCAAGATGTCGAGTTAACCACCCTTTAGATTCATAAAGCGAAAATAATGCGGCTCCAACGTACCCACCTAAATGGAAACGGCGTTCACTCCAATCTAAACACGCACAACAGATTTTACGTGAATGTTTGGAAGGAACGTCAATTCCCATTTCATGAAAATATTGAATACCACTTAATGTGATCATTGAACCATTTTCAGTGATCCATTGCTGTTGACAAAGGGAATCATAGATCTTAACGGCAACTTCGCCAGCTAAATGATCATAGCAAGTACGTGCTTTTCGTAAATGCACTGGCGTGGAAACTTTGGCATGTACGCCATGGTTTAAGGAGATCCCCATCATACTTTCCATCAATTCAGCAATATCTTTTCCTGCTAGCCGAAAATAACGATGCTTGCCTTGAGCTACTACTGTGATTAGCTGGCAATCTAATAATTTAGATAAATGACTGCTCGCCGTTGAAGCTGATATATTCGCCACAGAACTTAGCTCAGTGGCCGTCCAAGCTCGCCCATCCATCAAAGCACTGAGTATTTTAACTCGTGAAATGTCAGACATAGCCGCCCCTATCGCGGCTATTGAGGACTCAAAGGTAACCTCTTTTCGTATTAAATTAGCCATCGCAAGTTCACTTTATTGCCCAAGGGAGCGTAACAGATGCAGCCATACTATCATTGTCCGTTATTAATATCAGTTGGTTAGCATGGTCACTGTATTGCACTAAAATATTAATGTTATTCTCCGCCAATACTCGTGCTATTTCGCCAAGTTCCCCCGGTTTTTCCTGTTTTAACTTACGAATTAATGGTGTCCGGATCGCAAGTACTAACAGTCCAGCTTGCTCTAGCGCTATTTTAGCTTCCTTTCCTTGTTCAACAAGAAAATGAGCATGGCATTCATCACCAACCGTAAATATCCCTCCCCCTTCCAATCCAATACCTTTATTACCTAATGTTTTTCCTAGTAATGCTAATTGTCCTATTTGATTATCTAAAACAACGTGAACATCAAACATTATCCTTGTCCTTTTTAAATGAATATTCGCGAGTAATATGAGCAATACTAATTTTGTAAAAATCAAATATTGACTCTCGCCCTTCTTGTTGAGCTTTCGCATGTAAAACATGATTTTTCCATTGCAGAACTGCTTATTCGTTTTCCCACCAAGATAGCGATAACATTTTTCCTTCTGTAGCTAGACTTTGAAAACGTTCAATTGAAATAAAACCAGCTACATGACTTAATAGTGGTCTTAACTCCTCAGCTAAAGTCAAATAGCGAGTTTGTTGGTCGGGTTGTATTTGCACCTCAAATATTACAGCAATCATATTTTTCTCCGTTATTAATCAACAAACAGAGTAATCCACCCGAAAATTAACACTTCGATAAGCAACGAAATATAGAAAGGTCATGCTGCTGTTTTATGTTGTATATCACACTTCTTTAAATTGCTCGGCCTGCGCTTATCATGTTCTCCTTCTCTTATAATTTTGTTTATTATTTATACTTTTTTATTTTTTGCTATCACCGAAAATAGTGCGGATCCCGCATGGTATTTAGGTTTACCCATCATTAAATACCATTGTTGTTATTTTAATCTTTTTAATATTTCATGATTAAGATCACACTAAAATTATGACCCTATTAACTAAAAGTTATGGATACCCTAATAAAACTCATTGTTAAAGATTAGTTAACCAAAGTAACTTCATTTTTCACTATTGTTAAATTGTTATAGTGAAAATTCTGGTAAACTAATAGAGGTAAAAAAATGATCCTAGATGCCAGTTATACATTATTAGTCGCATGTATCGCGCTACTCATAGGAATGTTTGTCGTAAAATTTACCCCGTTCCTACAAAAAAACCACATACCAGAAGCCGTCGTTGGTGGCTTTATTGTTGCAATTGTTCTGTTAATTATTGATAAAACATCAGGTTATTCGTTTACTTTTGATGCTTCATTGCAAAGTTTATTAATGCTCACATTCTTTTCCTCTATCGGGCTAAGTTCTGACTTTTCTCGACTGATTAAAGGAGGAAAGCCGTTAGTTCTATTAACTATTGCAGTAACGATCCTAATCGCCATTCAAAATACTGTCGGCATGAGTATGGCTGTCATGATGAATGAAAGTCCATTTATTGGCTTAATTGCAGGTTCAATTACTCTAACAGGTGGTCATGGTAATGCCGGAGCATGGGGCCCTATTCTCGCTGATAAATATGGTGTAACAGGCGCCGTTGAATTAGCGATGGCTTGTGCAACACTTGGATTAGTGTTGGGTGGTTTAGTTGGCGGCCCTGTTGCCCGTCATCTTTTGAAAAAGGTCTCTATTCCTAAAACAACCGAGCAAGAGCGCGACACTATCGTTGAAGCTTTTGAGCAACCAAGCGTCAAAAGAAAAATCAATGCAAATAACGTTATTGAAACCATTTCAATGCTGATTATCTGTATTGTTGTTGGTGGCTATATCAGTGCATTGTTTAAAGATACTTTTCTGCAACTGCCTACTTTTGTCTGGTGTTTATTTGTCGGTATTATTATCCGTAATACACTGACTCATGTATTTAAACACGAAGTGTTTGAGCCGACCGTCGATGTATTAGGTAGCGTTGCTTTATCGCTTTTCTTGGCAATGGCGTTAATGTCATTAAAATTTGGTCAATTGGCAAGCATGGCAGGGCCAGTATTAATTATCATTGCTGTACAAACTGTTGTCATGGTGCTATTTGCCTGCTTTGTC
>NZ_JACFQD010000014.1:0-16710 GCF_016101635.1 Gilliamella sp. M0320 | reverse complement strand
GAGGGTTGCCGCCAACCCTCTTTACAATCTCCCGCGGCGACCACGCAAGTGGTCACGATGTGACTGCCTTCCGCCTTCGTTCGCTTTTAACGCACCGGCTGTGATTTGTTCCTGACAAAGCACAGCCTTGGCAAACATCCCTGTTTGCCATGCTAACCTCTCTCAGTTGTCAGCACATTGCCAATGTCGCACCACAAAATCACTTTTTATCCCCGACTTCGTCAACGTCAACACCATTGCCTTGGCAAGTCAATGATTGTTTGATGTCCTAACGTTATTTTTCTTATCCTCAGCTTCAATACCTAAGAACTAAGAAATAATAGCTAAGGATAGACACAGACTCCGAAGAGTTTGGTATTCTCTACTGCTATGGTAGGGTAGGAATACATAGTACCCCAATCCGAGTGAACATAAAAAGAATATTGGTTGTTATTCGTCTTATCACTCGCCCAATAGCTAACAAAGTAGAAGTTAGTATCAAGGTAATAGAGCATACTCCCCCATTCCGTGAAAAATCCGGCACCAATGTAACGACTGAAAAACACATCAGGTGACGAAGGCGTTGCCTCTACTAGATCGTTACAAGCGTCTTCTGTATTATTTCCCCGACAAAACGAATTAGTTAAATCCTTGACATTTGGGACACGGTATCCTCCAATCTTATTACACCAAGATGATAGACTAGAAAGGTTACTTGTATAATCACCACGATTAGCAAACCACTGCTTTAACTCAAATCCATATTTGACCACCGCATTACCCCTACTATCACGACCGACTAACTCAAATACCTGAGGTAAAGATAGTCTGTCGATTCTATCTGGATTTTCTGATTCCCATTGATTAGGGTCTGTAACGGCAGGACCTGTTAGGGTGACTCGAACTTCGTTACTTGCTGAATAGGTCATCGTCGCCGTAATACCACCATGAGAAACCGGCGCCCAAGATAAGGCCTGAGCATTACTACCCCCAATAATTAAATCAAAATATAACTTATTAGCTCCAGTAGTCGGGAAGTTTGAACCATAAGACGACGGCGTAACTGACTGTATTAGAAAACCCTTATCAAGGTTCCATATATTAACAGGACCAGGAGTGTTATGTGAAACGTTGTGCAAGCTAGGTTTAGCAAAACAAATCACCGGCGCTGCCTTAGGATTAATATAATAAGTGGCATTACCTTCCGTAAAACGACTTTCATTAGGTACCCCATAACGTGTTTTTAATGTACCTTCATCATTAGATAAGGTTAATTTATATGGCGCTTTACAAATAGTCGGCACTTCATTACGGGCAACAGAATTATTGTCGTTATCAACAATAGTTAATTTTAAACTACCGGTAGCGGTGACACCATTAACTCCCTCACCATCGCCATCATCATCACCCCAATAATTATAAGGTGTGCCAATAAGTGAACTTAATGCAATAGAATTAGTATCCGTTGGTACTAACATACCAATATCCGCAAAACTCTGACCAATAACAGGTAACTCGATAGGATTGGCTAAACTTGAATTATTGGTTGTGGGAGTAAATCTTCTTCCATCTGAAAGCGATATCCCGAGTAGTGCTTCGGTATTTGTTACCCGGGTACGACCACCATCAAAGGTTAAATAAGGTGCTGAACCATAAATGATATTGGTCGTTTTAGTGGTTAATGCATAATTAGTAAAAGAGATAGACTGTAAAACAACCACGGTTAATATGAAAACCATCGGCCGAGATAAACAGGCGAAACCAAGAAATTTTGAAAAATTTTGCTGAATTTGTTGGAAAAATAAACTGCGGTTAAATAATAAACGATGCGAGCTTAACTTTACTAACGTTAAATTATAGGTTGGGCAGGTTTGGTGTTTGGTGTTTGGTGTTTAAAATTATAATACATATTCGACATTCCTGTCAATTAAATTAATGATTAATTTACAATTTTGCACCTATTGGCGCAAAATTTATCCATTTATATAAATATAGTACAAAAATTATAGTGATTGGAAAAAACCATGCAACTTTTTTTGATGGTTTTATTGTTAACTTTTGTAAAGGTGAATGTAATATTACGTCTTAATTACTTCTTTAAAACCAATTTCGAAGAAACTTGGGCGGGATTTTTAGGCTTTAAAAACCCCGTTCCTCAAATTTTTTTATTCTTTGAGTTTCGGACGTTTTCGGTTTTGCGGTTATTTCTATACGGTGATTACGTCCGAGTTAAGAGGGTTGGCGCCAACCCTCTTTACAATCTCCCGCGGCGACTACGCAAGTGGTCACGCTATGACTGCCTTCCGTCTTCGTTCGGTCTTAACGCACCGGCTGTGATTTGTTCCTGACAAAGCACCGCCTTGGCAAACATCCCTGTTTGCCATGCTAACCTCACTCAGTTGTCAGCACATTGCGAATGTCGCTAAATTAAATACACCAAACTTATTTGCCAAAATAAACGTTTATGTTTATAGCGAGCTAATTTTAGTTTTAAAACCAATTTCGGGGAAACTTGGACGGGATTTTGGCTTTAAAAACCCCTTTCCTCAAAATTTTTTTGGTTGTTTGAGTTTCGGACGTTTTGTTGTTTTGCGGTTATTTCTATACGGTGATTACGTCCGAGTTAAGAGGGTTGGCGCGAACCCTCTTTACAATCTCCCGCGGCGACCACGCAAGTGGTCACGATGTGACTGCCTTCCGCCTTCGTTCGCTCTTAACGCTCCTTGCCAAACATCCCTGTTTGCCATGCTAACCTCACTCAGTTGTCAGCACATTGCCAATGTCGCACCACAAAATCTTTTTTTATCGCCCTAACGGTATTTTTCTTATACCTAGCTCTTTAGTTCAAGAGCTAAGAATTAAGAAAAAACACTAAGGATAGACGCAAACCCCATACTGGTCAGAAGCAACATGTGTTACCTGACCAGTGACCGGGGCAACCGCAAAAAAGCCACCATTAGGACTCATATCACTCGTCCAATAGTATCTATTAGTGAACCAGCCGCGATAACCATCCATACTCCCCCACTCCGAGAAGAATCCCGCACCAATGTGACGCGTGTAATTATTATTGGGTGACGATGGTGTAGCACCAACAGAACCTTCACAGTAATAAGGTGTTTCTGCATACCTCCCCTTGCAGGCCGCGTTAGTTAAATCCTTAACCTTAGGCATACGATATCCAATCTTAGTACACCACGATGATATATTAGGATTACTGCCGTACATCACGCGGCTGACGAACCACTGCTTTAACACAAAACCATACTTCACCACGACCCCAGTCTCCCTACCATATTCTTTTATTTTACCAACTATCTCAAATGCCTGCGGCAAAGATGGTCTATCGATAGGACTCGGATTATTTGGATCCTTTTGCGAATTATCTGTAATGGCAGGACCTTTTAGAGTGACAGTGGCACTCGTTCTGCTCTTTGACGATGTGGTTATCGTCGCTTTAATATCACCAGATGTAATCACCTCCCACTCTATACCATTCACAGGTGGTATATGAAGAATACCACCAATATCTAAATCAAAAGACAAATTATTAGCACCAGTAGTCGGAAAATTTAAATCATAAGACGATGGCGTAAATGACTGAGTAAGAAAACCCATATTAGGGTTCCACATGGAAGCTGGGCCAAGATGATATTTATAAAGCCAAGTACTATCAGGTAGTGTAGCTCCCCCCCATCTCATGTTAGGTTTAGCAACACAAATTTGTTGTTGTGACTCTACCTTAGGATTAATGTAGAACGTAACGCCTAAAGAACCATAAATAAATCTTTCATTAGGTATGCCATAACGTGTTTTTAATGTAATGTCAGTGTTACTTAATTTTAATTTATACGGCGCCTTACAAATATCCAGCACTTCATTACGCGCAACTGGTTGACCCGTTCTATCAACAATAGATAATTTTATACTACCGGTAGCGGTGATACCATCATTCCCCTGACCATCGCCATCATCATCAACCCAATAATTATAAGGCTCGCCAATAAGTGAACTTAATTCAATTGAATCGGCATTCTTTGGCACTAACATATCAATATCCTCAAAACTCTGACCTGCAACGGGTAAAACGATAGGGGTGAAATCTGAATGATTACTGTTGCCGTCGAATTTTCTACCATCAGAAAGGGATATCCAATGCAACGTAAAGGGAGCGACAGTCTCCGTCACTCGAGTACGACCGCCATCGAAGGTAAAATAAGGCGCTGAACCTTGAATAACATTCGTCGTTTTTGTGGTTAATGCATAATTAGCAAAAGAGATAGACTGTAAAACAACCACTGTTAATACCAAAACCATCGGCCGAGATAAAAAGGCTAAACCAAGAAATTTTGAAAAATTTTGCCGGAATTGCGGAAATTTTGGGAATTGCTGAAATAATAAACTGCGGTTAAATAATAAACGGTATGAGCTTAACTTTAGAAAGGTGAAATTATAGGTTGGGCAGGTTGTGTGTTGTGTGTTGTGTGTTGAAAATTATAATCCATATCAGATATCCTTGTCAATCCAATTTTATGATTTATTTAAAATTTTAAGCCTAATGGCATAAAATTTATCCATTCGTATAAATATGCTATAAAAGTATAGTGATTGCAAAAAACCATGCAACTTATTTAGGCTGTTAAATTGTTAATTTTTGTAAAGTTTAACGTAATATTATGTTTTAATTACTCGCTTAAAACCAATTTCGGAGAAGCTTTAGGGGGATTTTTTGGCTTTAAAAACCCCGTTCCTCAAATTTTTTATCTTAAAAATCCCAATCCTCAAAAATAACCCCGTCCCAGTTGGGACGGATGGTTGTCGCCACAACATTACTTTAGCCACCCACGTCATAATTCGCTTGGTTATTGAATTAATCATCCTTTAAAGGAGCGGCGGCACAAACTCCTATATGGGTTTTAAATTTTTCGGTTTTGTAGTTTCTAGTTGTGTTTCCACTATAGGCGTACACGACAAACTCAGTATACACATTACTTTCGCCAAGGTCGCTAGTCCAATAGCCATAATTGAAACCAGCATCAGTGTAGCTCCTTATGTCGCCCCACTCCGAAAAAAGACCAGCACCAATATGACGCTGATAATGATTACCAGTTGATGAAGGTGTCGCACCAACTATACCCTTGCAATTTACTCCTGCATCAGCTCCCCCTTGACAAATTGCGTTAGTTAAATCCTTGACCTTAGGCATACGGTATCCAATATCACTACACCAAGACGATACACTTTCATTAGTATAAAATTCAGTTCCACGGTTAACAAACCACTGCTTTAACTGGAAACCGTATTTGACGACTTCTTCCCCACTTTGACTGTCTCGACCAACTAACTCAAATGTCTGTGGTAATGTCGGATTAAGTATAGTTCCCAAACTACTTGGATTACTTGAACCCAATTGCTCATCTTTAGCAAATGGCCCCGTTAGGCTAACCCGCACACTTTTATTTGTTGCTTCCGTCATCGTAGCTGTAATACCGCCATGAGAAACTGGCTGCCAAGATAATTCTCGATAATTACCACCTATATCTAGATCAAAGTACAAATTATGAGCCCCTGTAGTAGGGAAATTCAAATCATAAGACGACGGATTTTTCGACTGTGTAATGAACCCCATCTTTTCATTCCACATTGTAGCAGGACCTCGGAAATCCATGTTTTTAGAAAAAAGCTTACCATATTGCAAGTTCGGTTTTGCAAAACAGACCTCTGGTGGTGCCTTAGGATTAATATAATATGTTGCATTACTAGCATTAAAATCGCTACCTTTAGGAACGCCATAACGGGTAGATAAAGTGCCGTTGGTACTAGCCAATTTCACCTTATAGGGTCCATTACAAATGGTTAGCACTGTATTACGTGTGACAGGATTATTGAATCTATCAATAATAGATAAATTTAAACTACCTGTGGCAGTTATACCATCAGGGTCTTGACCATCACCATCATCATCACCCCAATAATTATAAGGTTCTCCGATAAGTAAATTTAATGCAATAGAATTAGTATCAGTTGGCACCAACATATCGATATCAGCAAAACTCTGACCAGCAACAGGTAAAACGATAGGATTAGTTGAACTCGAATTATTGGTTGTCGGAGTAAATGTTCTACCATCAGAAAGGGATATCCCGAGTAGCGCTTTGGTGTTTGTCACGCGGGTACGACCACCATCAAAGGTTAAATATGGCGCATTACCATAAATAATATTGGTCGTTTGAGCGGTTAATGCATGATTAGCGAAAGAAATAGAAAGTAAAACAACTACGGTTAATACCAAAACCATCGGCCGAGATAAAAAGGCTAAATTAAGAAATTTTGAAAAATTTCGCCCAAATTGCTTAAAAAACAAACTACAGTTAAGTAATAAACGATACGAACTTAACTTTAGAAAGATTAAATTATAGGTTGAGCAGGTGTTGTGTGTTACAAAATTATAATGCATATTGACGTCCTTGTCAATTAAACTAATGATTAATTTATACTTTTATACCAAAAATTATAAAAGTTATCCTTTTATAAAAATAAGGTTTGAAAGTATAGTGATTGGAAAAAACCATGCAACTATTTTTGGCGGTTTAATTGTTAATTTTTGTAAAATTTGATGAAAAATTATACTTCAAAATCAAGACATTAATAATAAAAGTACCAACACACCAAAATCTTACCTCCTATTTTTAGCCCTATTTTGATTTCAAAAAACCCTCTCCTCAATTTTTTTATTCTTTGAGTTTCGGACGTTTTGTTGTTTTGTGGTTGTTTCTATACGGTGATTACGTCCGAGTTAAGAGGGTTGGCGCGAACCCTCTTTACCATCTCCCGCGGCGACCACGCAAGTGGTCACGATGTGACTGCCTTCCGCCTTCGTTCGCTGTTAACGCTCCTTGCCAAACATCCCTGTTTGCCATACTAACCTCACTCAGTTGTCAGCACTTTGCGGATGTCGCGCCACAAAATCGCTTTTATTGCCCTAACATTATTTTTTTTATCCTCAGCTTTAATACCTAAGAACTAAGAAATAATGGTTAAGGATAGACACAGAGTCCGTATAGTTTGCTTTGATTCCGATGATGTTTGTAAATTCTACCGTCGAACGAATCAACCTCAAGGAGATAATTATTATCCCTACTCTCATCTTTCGTCCAATGGTACCCTCTTTGGAAGTTGGCACCAGTGTAATTGTACATCCGCCCCCATTCCGTGAAAAATCCTGCACCAATGTGACGACGGTAAGTATTATCAGGTGACGAAGGCGTTGCCCCCACTCGTGGTGAATCTGTATACCACGCATTTGTTAAATCCTTGACCATTGGGACACGGTATCCTCCAATCTTATTACACCAAGATTCCATACTAGAATAGGTATGAGTGTTCCTATATCCATCTCCACGATTAACAAACCACTGCTTTAACTCAAATCCATATTTGACCACCGCATTACCACTGCTATCACGACCAACTAACTCAAATGTCTGCGGTAAAGATGGTCTACCGATTCTATCTGGATTTTCTGAGTACCATTGATTAGGGTCTGTAACAGCAGGACCCGTTAGGGTGACTCGAACACTGGTACTTGTTGAATTGGTCATCGTCGCCTTAATACCACCATGAGAAACCGGCGCCCAAGATAAGGCCTGATTATTACCAACAATATCTAAATCAAAATACAAATTATGAGCACCAGTAGTCGGGAAGTTTAAACCATAAGACGATGGTGTAACTGACTGTGGTAGAAAACCCTTATCAGATTCCCAAACGGCAGCAGAAAGACCTTTCCATGTAGAGCCATCGTTTCTGTCTCCTAGGTCAGGTCTTGCAAAACAAATCACTGGCGATGCCTTAGGATTAATATAATAAGTGGCATTACCTGCCGTAAAACGACTTTCATTAGGTACCCCATAACGTGTTGTTAATCTACCGCTAGTATTAGATAAGGTTAATTTATATGGCGCTTTATCGTCACAAATAGTCAGTACTTTATTACGGGCAACAGCTCGACCATTTTTATCGACAATGGATAACTTTAAACTACCGGTAGCGGTGACACCATTAACTCCATCACCATCATCATCACCCCAATAATTATACGGTGCGCGAATAAGTGAACTTAATGCAATAGAATTAGTATTCGTTGGTATTAACATACCAATATCATTAACACTCTGACCAACAACAGGTAACTCGATAGGATTAGTTGAACTTGAATTATTGGTTGTCGGAGTAAATGTTCTTCCATCTGAAAGCGATATCCCGAGTAGCGCTTCGGTATTTGTTACCCGGGTACGACCACCATCAAAGGTTAAATAAGGTGCTGAGCCATAAATAATATTGGTCGTTGTTGTGGTTAATGCATAATTAGCAAAAGAGATAGACTGTAATATAACCATGGTTAATACCAAAACCATCGGCCGGGATAAACAGGCTAAACTAAGAAATTTTGAAAAATTTTGCGGAAATTTTGGAAATTTCGGAAATTGCTGAAATAAAAAACTGCAGTGAAGTAATAAACGGTATGAGCTTAATTTTAGAGAGGTGAAATTATAGGTTGGGCAGGTTGCGTGTTGCGTGTTGCGTGTTGAAAATTATAATCCATATCAGATATCCTTGTCAATCCAATTTTATGATTTATTTAAAATTTTAAGCCTAATGGCATAAAATTTATCCATTCGTATAAATATGCTATAAAAGTATAGTGATTGCAAAAAACCATGCAACTTTTTTTGATGGTTTAATTGTTAACTTTTGTAAAGATTAATGTAATATTACCGCTTAATTACTCGCTTAAAACCAATTTTGGAGAAACTTTAGGGGGATTTTTGGGCTTTAAAAACCCCGTTCCTCAAAATTTTTTTGGTTGTTTGAGTTTCGGACGTTTGCTGTTTTGTGGTTAGTTTGGCGGCTAGTTCTATTGAGATATGGGTTATTAGATGTATTTTGATAAGATTCAATCTGTTCTTTTAAACTATAAGCTATCTATGTCATCACAAAAAATAACAAATTATAGATTAAAAATACTTTCCGAAAAGTCATCTATAATTGAATTCTTTTGTTTTACTGCGTAGCGTTAGTTCATTGTTTAACAAGTGCTGTTACATTTCACAATTTCCTAGCGCTACCATTTCCCAACGATTCTAATAAAAGTCAAAGACCTCAACTTAAGTCAAACGGATTCAGTCAAGCGTTGATGTAGATAAATCATAACTCAGTTTAACAAAATGTTATTTTAAACAAGCTATATTTGCAACATCATTTCCGTGTGAATCATCAGGTGGATGAGGTACAGGTAATATTCCACCATCATGTAAATAAGCAACAAAGTATTGCGTTTCATTATTAGGCTCTTTAGTAAAATAAGCAGTGTCATCCCACTCCCATTTTGAATTTGGATAAGTATGACGAGTTATATATCCCCATTCAGGATAAAGTCCTTGATTAATTGCCCGAGTAGAAAAATTCCATTTACCATTGCGTTGCCAATTTGGGCCAGCGTTCACTATAGGTGAGTTTGAATAATCTTTACGGGATGGAAATCCATTAATTCCTCCACAAAATTGGTTAAAGGCATCCTGCCAATAATGATTACCTACATCCTGAGGTTCTATCCAAATGGATGTCGGATTAAATTTATAATCAAAATGTTGATTAGGAGATAACTTCAATGTTGCTCGGATAACAATATCACCATTACCTTCCGGTGGTTTAGCTTTTAAAAGAACATTACCTGTTTCATCTACGGTTGCTACATTGCCAGGATTAACTATTACACTATAGATATAATTATCGGGAGGATAATCCATTATTAATTGAAATTGTGCACCTGGGAAACCTGTAGTTGGAAAGTGTTTATCTGAAACAATTGGCTTAGCTCTGAAACCCTTATCAACAATAAAATCTTCATTATAACCACCACCATTTTCGGGATCTGGTTTTATTGGGCCTGTATTCCATGGATACAGAGTCCCTTGAGCATCACCACCACGCCATTGTTTTAAAGGATAAACTTTAGTTGAATTTGGCTTCAGATAACATATATCACCTATAGGTGCGATTTTATATAGTTTAGTTATCGTTACTGCCTCACTTTCATTCGGGTTACCATATTCAGAATAAGTTTTTACTAAAGTTTCTATTGATAATGTTAAAGGCAAGGCATAATTGGCACAACCTATTATATTATGTTTATCAATATCAGGAATTTTCACTCCATAATTATCAAACCAATGATAAATCGTCTGTTCGACGGTAAATGGCATATTATTACGGATGCTATCACCGTCAGAATCATCGTAATTAGATGAAATATCTAAATCATCCACAGTATAGTTTTTAATAATAAAATCACTTAAATGTGTAAAACCCTCAAATATATTGATATCCGTATCACTTAAATTATGTGAACTTGAACTATAAAAAACACCATTTAAGGTAAAGCCATGTTTTTTGGCAGCAGCTTCTATATTAATAACGCTTGGTTTATTACCGATAATAGTTTTTATGGTATGTGTTGTGATGGCTTGACTTTTTTGACTAATGAATAAAAAACATAATATGAATAAAAGAAAAAAAATAGGATTATTATTTAAATTAACCGAATTTAAAAGAGAGGTTGGGCAGGTTTGGTGTTTGGTGTTTGGTGTTTTAAATTATAATGCATTTTGACGTTCCTGTCAAGTAATTATATGATTTTTTTGATTTTATTTTATTTTTATCGGCTAAATATCCATCGGATATTGTTTATAATAAACACTTGAAGTATAGTCATAAAAAAAATCTAAGCAATAGTATTTAATTGTTTATTTGTTAAATTTTGTAAATATTATTATTAAGTTAGGTTATTAAAACATAGTTTTAATTCTTAAAAAAACACGCCTAAGATTTTCAGAATGCAAATGATACAAATAAAAAAAGGGATTGTATTCAATCCCTTCTAAATCATACTAATTAGCCAGCTCGATAGTTAGGTGGCTCTTTGGTGATAAGAACATCATGAACATGACTCTCTTTCATACCCGCACCAGTTATGCGATAAAACTTCGATTTAGTGCGAAGTTCATCGATAGTTCCACAGCCAGTTAATCCCATACATGAACGTAAACCACCCATTTGTTGATGGATAATTTCTTTTAATAAGCCTTTATATGCAATTCGACCTTCAATACCTTCTGGTACTAACTTGTCAGCAGCATTGTCAGATTGGAAATAACGATCAGATGATCCTTTTGCCATTGCCCCTAATGATCCCATACCACGATAAGATTTATAGGCACGACCTTGGAATAATTCAATTTCGCCGGGTGCTTCTTCCGTACCAGCAAACATTGAACCAACCATAACACAAGATGCACCAGCGGCAATTGCTTTAGCGATATCACCTGAAAAACGAATACCGCCATCAGCAATAACAGGAATATTATGCTGTTTAGCTACCTCAACAGCATCCATAATCGCACTAATTTGTGGTACCCCTACCCCAGTAACAATACGTGTAGTACAAATAGAACCTGGACCAATACCCACTTTTACTGCACTAACGCCTGCGTCAATTAGTGCTTTAGCACCTTCACCGGTTGCCACATTACCACCAACAATTTGCAAGTTTGGATAAGCTTGTCTTGTTTGGCGAATACGTTCAAGTACACCTTCTGAATGACCATGTGATGAATCGATAAGTAATACATCAACACCAGCTTCTACCAATGCAGCAATACGTTCTTCATTACCTGCTCCGGCACCAACAGCAGCGCCCACTCGTAAACGACCTTTTTCATCTTTACAAGCATTTGGTTTTTGCTCGGCTTTGTTGTAGTCTTTGACTGTTATCATGCCTTTTAAGTGGAAACGATCATCAACAACTAATACTTTTTCAACACGGTGTTCATGCATTTTTTTCAAAACACTTTCCCGAGATTCACCTTCTTTAACAGTGACTAAGCGTTCTTTAGGCGTCATCACCGCTGTAACAGATAGTGATAAATCAGTAGCAAATCGAACATCACGAGCAGTAATAATACCAACCAATTCTTGCGATTCTGTTATAACTGGGAAACCAGCGAAACCATATTCTTTGGCTAGTTCAATCACTTGTTCAATCGTTGCCGTTGGTAATACTGATACGGGATCTTGTACAATTCCGCTTTCATGTTTTTTAACGCGCTTTACATGTTCAGCTTGAGCTTCAATTGACATATTTTTATGGATAAAACCAATGCCACCTTCTTGAGCAAGAGCAATAGCAAGTTCGGCTTCGGTAACGGTATCCATTGCCGCAGATAACATTGGAATATTTAATTTGATGGTTTGCGTCAGTTGAGTTGTAATATCAGCAGTGTTAGGTAAAACAGTTGAATGGGCTGGAACTAATAAAACATCATCGAACGTGAGGGCTTCTTTAACTATACGAGACATGACAATATTCACCATTGAGTTGAATTGTTGATAAAATATTGCCGATGTATTCTACTCACTTTTAATATAAAAGACCAGTAAAATTTTATATTTATATTTCAGCAGATAAGTATAGCGCAAACTAATCTCTGTTACTCGCCATCGCTTTTTTGTGCCATTAAGATGTAATTGACATCAACGTTTTTACCTAAGCGAAATTGATTACTGATCAAATGATACTCCATACCAATTATCCCTTTGACATCCAAATTAGCCTGTTCAACCCAAGTCATTAATTCAGAAGGACGAATAAAGCGATTAAAATCATGAGTACCTTTCGGCACTAAGTGTGCAATATATTCCGCGCCATAAATCAACATTAATTTTGCTTTATGATTGCGGTTAATAGTCGATAAATAGAGTTGTCCATTAGGCTTAAGTAATTTTGCACAAGCCTGAATAATTGAAAACGGATCAGGCACATGTTCTAGCATTTCCATACAGGTAATAACATCATAGTGTGCTGGGAATTGTTCAGCATGCTGCTCTACTGTTTGATTCTGGTAGTTTATTTCTAAACCATTTTGCTCAGCATGTAATTTTGCCACTGCTAATGATTCTTCAGCAAGATCAATTGCAGTTACATTAGCAGCTAGTTTAGCTAGACTCTCTGCCAAAATACCACCGCCACAGCCAACATCTAATACATGTTTTTCATTTAAATCACCTGACAGTTGTTTTATATAATCCACGCGTAATGGATTAATAATATGTAATGGTTTGCATTGACCATTGGGATCCCACCATTGCGAAGCAAGTTTTGCAAACTTATCTATTTCGTTTAAATCGATATTTTGTGTCATGACTATTCTTTTTAGAGAAGTAAATATTTTATGTAATATATGCGATGGGCTGATGATTAGCAATATTAAACGATTTCATGCTCTCTTTTTCTCAACTTTTTGTCATAGTAAATTGTTTTAGCTTACTAACGTTTAGAGGTTTAAATAATTTCTGAGGGGATTTTAGTAAAAAGGATATTTCTTTGGATAAGGGGTTACACGCCCCACTAGTTTTCGCCATCGACAGCGAAACTAGCTGGTCATTACGTGACTAGTTTCTTTGACGTGTTAAGTATTTATACATTATCTATTATTTGTTTTAGAACTTAAATAGCCTTGTCAAAAAGGCATATTTGACATGATCTTTAATCTCTTTCGTCAACATAATGTAATGACTTAAAATTTAAATCTACCTACACGGTAGTGAACTTAATATTTTAGTTAATAGTATGTTATTTATGGATTCGCAGTAATATAAAATCGCCCTATAGTGGTTTGTGATGAAATTACTTATATTTTGCTTTACAAATCTTATATTACTTATACAATACTTATATAAAAATCAATTACCGCGAATATATGAATAAAGTTATTTACCAAATAAAAGCATTGAAGCAATTGAGAAAAATTAAAAACAACGCTTTGATTCGTAATAAAATTGATGAGTTATCAAACATGCCTAATTGCATTAATGTAAAATCTCTGACTAACTACAAATATCAGTAGATTAAGAGTTGGAAATTATCGAGTGTTTTTTAATTTTGATGGCATTATTCATATTGTTTCTATCGAAGAGGTGAAAAAACGAGATGAACGCACTTACTAATAACATACAGTTTATTAATAATGAACAAGGGCAACCACAGTTTGTGGTTATGCCTTATACACAATATTTAGAATTAGCGAATATTAAACAAATTAATACTGATACTGGTGTGCCCAACGAAGTTGTTAATCTGGTTTTTGATAATAATTATTCACCAGTTCAAGCATGGCGAGAATATCTAAAATTATCTCAAGTTGAAGTTGCCAATAAAATCGGTATCAGTCAATCTGCATATTCTCAATATGAAAAAAGTCAAAAATTAAGGAAAGCAACACGTATTAAAATAGCTAGCGCACTAGGTATTAACCCTGAGCTACTGGATTTTTAATTTATACAATATTATTTCTAAACTACCTATACGGCAGTGAACGGTACAGATATTACATTTAAACCAAATAAATTTTTCTAAACTACCTATACGGCAGTGAACTAGAACCCGATATACTATAAATGTTGTTGGCAAAAAGACAAAGCGCAATTTTACTATTAAAAACCCTTTTTTTAAGTGATTTTTTAATATATTGATTTTTAACCATTTTATTTTAAGTTAAAAAAAAGGGTTAGTGATGGGATGGGTTTTGGCTTTAAAACCCCCGTTCCTCAAAATTTTTTGGTTGTTTGAGTTTCGGACGTTTGTTGTTTTGTGGTTGTTTCTATACGGTGATTACGTCCGAGTTAAGAGGGTTGGCGCGAACCCTCTTTACAATCTCCCGCGGCGACTACGCAAGTGGTCACTGCGTGACTGCCTTTCGCCTTCGTTCGGTCTTAACGCACCGGCTGTGATTTGTTCCTGACAAAGCACCGCCTTGGCAAACATCCCTGTTTGCCATGCTAACCTCTCTCAGTTGTCAGCACTTTGCGAATGTCGCGCCACAAAATCGCTTTTTATCGCCGACTTCGTAAACGTCAACACCATTGCCTTGGCAAGACAATGATTGTTTAATGTCCTAACATTATTTTTCTTATCCTCAGTTTCAATAACTAAGGATTAAGAAATAATAGCTAAGGATAGACACAGAGTCCGTAGGCTTTGTCGTAGGTATATGACTTGTAATACAAACTACCATTATACCCACTAATCGCAAAGAAATGATTGCCAGAACTCGACTTATCACTCGTCAAATACTCCCCGTATGTAGAGTGGTTTCCTACGAAGTTGGCTCCTTCAGGGTATCCAGTGTAATAGCTCATATTCCCCCATTCCGTGAAAAATCCTGCACCAATATAACGCGAAACGTTATTAAAATATGACGAAGGCGTTGCCGTTAATGCATTTACATCATGTTCATAATCTCCTCGACAAACCCCCCAACCAGTGTTGTTCCGACAAGCCGCATTAGTTAAATCCTTGACCTTTGGAAGACGGTATCCTCCAATCTTATTACACCAAGATTTCGTATTAGCATGGGTATCATAATAGCTCGGTCCACGATTAACAAACCACTGCTTTAACACAAATCCATATTTGACCACCGCATTACCACTGCTATCTCGACCGACTAACTCAAATGTCTGCGGTAAAGATATTCTATTGATTCTACCTGGATTATCTGAACTCCATTGCGATTCTGTAGCAACAGGACCCGTTAGGGTGACTTTAACGCTGTCGCTTGTTGGATAGGTCATCGTCGCCGTAATACCACCATGAGAAACCGGCGCCCAAGATAAGGCCTGATTAGTGCCTCTAATCTCTAAATAAAAAAACAAATTATTAGCACCCGTAGTTGGGAAGTTTAAACCATAAGACGACGGCGTAAATGACTGTGTTATAAAACCATTATACTTTAGCCAAACGCCAGGAAACCCAGCGTCATAGTATGTACTAGGTACTGCATAACAAATCTGTATTTCCTTAGGTTTAATATAATAAGTGACATTACCTGAATTAAAACGACTTTCATTAGGCACACCATAACGTGTTTTTAATGTACCACCATCATTAGATAAGGTTAATTTATATGGCGCTTTACAAATAGTCAGTACTTCATTACGGGCAACAGGATTATTGTCGTTATCAACAATAGATAATTTTAAACGACCGGTAGCGGTGACACCATTAACTCCCTGACCATCGCCATCATCATCCCCCCAATAATTGTAAGGTGCGCCAATAAGTGAACTTAATGCAATAGAATCAGTATTCCTTGGTACTAACATACCAATATCATTAAAACTCTGACCGGAAGCTGGTAAAATGATAGGATGGTTTCTTGAATCATTGGTTGTCGGAGTAAATGTTCTACCATCAGAAAGCGATATCCCGAGTAGTGCTGCGGTATTTGTTACCCGGGTACGACCACCATCAAAGGTTAAATAAGGTGCTGAGCCATAAATAATATTGGTCGTTTTAGTGGTTAATGCATAATTAGTAAAAGAGATAGACTGTAATACAACCATGGTTAATACCAAAACCATCGGCCGAGATAAACAGACTAAACCAAGAAATTTTGAAAAATTTTGCCGGAATTTCGGAAATTTGGGAAATTGCTGAAATAATAAACTGCAGTGAAATAATAAACGGCGTGAGCTTAACTTTAGAGAGGTAAAATTATAGGTTGGGCAGGTTGTGTGTTGTGTGTTGTGTGTTGAAAATTATAATCCATATCAGATATCCTTGTCAATCCAATTTTATGATTTATTTAAAATTTTAAGCTTAATAGCATAAGA
>NZ_JACFQD010000013.1:0-21156 GCF_016101635.1 Gilliamella sp. M0320 | reverse complement strand
GGCTGGCTGGCTGGCTGGCTGGCTGGCTGGCTGGCTGGCTGGCCTCTAAACAACTGTATTTTAACATATTTTCAGTCCTTTGTCAATGTATCCAATTATTTTATAACAATAAAAATATATTTCCTTATTGAAAAATTATAAATAAATTTATCAATTTTGACAAATGTTGCTTAATGATAAATTGTTAAGATATGTAAACAATAATTGACTCAAAATATTTTAGTAATTAAAAAATAATATATCAGATATCAAAACCATTATTTCTTAGCAAAATTTTAATTAAAATCTAAAATTTGTGGACATTTAGAGCTCAAAAAACCCCGTTCCTCAACTTTCTTATTTAAACCCTCAGGTAAAATTGAAGGCTATGTGAGTTTAATCTCCTGAATAGTTGAAATTCTCTAGCAATTTGCTAGTACTCTCTTATATTTTTCTAACAAAAAATTAAGGGGTAGTACACATACCTCTGAGTACAACTTCATTTTTATGCCGAGCAATGTGGCCATTATTCGAGTGAACGGAAAAATGGCTTAAACGATCTGTTTCTACAAAATCGATGGTCCAGTAATTGTGATTATCATAAAAACTACTAATATATTTGTCCATTTGTCCCCACTCCGAGAAGAATCCTCCACCAATTACACGTTGAAAGTTATTACCGTTTGAAGATGGAGTTGCACTAACCGAACCTTGACATTCCTCATCCCACCAAGGTCCTGCACAAATAGCATTAGTTAAATCTTTAATTTGAGGAAGACGATAACCAATATTACTGCACCATGATAAGGTACTTGGATAAGTATAGTAATTATTTGCACCTCGATGGACATACCATTGTTTTAATTGAAAACCATATTTTATCAAAGGATTACCTTGACTATCTTTACCAACTAACTCAAATGTTTGTGGTAATACAGGCTTTGCTACACTACCGGGTAAATCAGAATTTAATTGAAAATCTTTTGCACTGGGCCCCGTTAATTTGACAGTAACACGTGAACCTGTTGAATCAGGGATTAACGTCGCGGTAATTCCCCCCCGTTCGACCGAGTCCCATGTTAAAACTCTTGCTCCTCCAATATCTAGGTCAAAGTACAAATCATGCATTCCTGTAGTAGGAAAATTCAAATTGTAAGTTGATAGCGTTGTAGACTGAGGAATAAAACCCTTATTGGCAAGCCATATAGAAGGAGGTCCCCGAAAATCGATACCATTAACCTCTGTATTTGAACCAGGAAATAATATTGGAGCAACAAAGCAAACTTTTGATGATTCGTTGGGATTAATGTAATACGTCGCATGACTACCTGTAAAATAGCTACTACTAGGTACGCCATACTGGGTACTTAGTATACCATCATTACTGGTTAATGTGATTTTATAAGGTGCTCTACAAATATCTAAAGTTGAATTACGAGATACAGTTTGATTATCTTTGTCAGTAATAGTTAAACTTAAATAACCTGTAGCAGAGATACCATTATTTTCCTGACCATCACCGTCATCATCCCCCCAATAATTATAAGGCGAACCAATAATTGAAGTTAATGAAATTGAATCTGCACCAATTGGTACCAGCATATCTACATTAGCTAAAGTTTCACCAAGATTTGGCAAGATTATTGGTGTTATTGACGAATTATTATTTGCTGTAAACGTTCTTCCATCCGATAAAATAATACCTAATAATTTAGTTGTATCAGTAACTCGAGTCTGACCACCATCAAAAGTTAAGTATGGCGCATTACCATGAATAATATGAGTTGTTCTAGCGGTTAAAGACTGACTACTAAATGATAACATTAGCAATAAAACAAGTGCTAATACCGAAAAAATTGGCTTAATTAAAATCGGACTAAAAAAATTTCTTAAGTGTTGGTGGAGAAATAAAATCTGACGAAAGATTAAACCTTGATTGCTAAAATTAGGCGAATTTAAATTATTGGTTTGGGCAGGTTTGGTGTTTGGTGTTTGGTGTTAAAATTATAGCTCATAATAACGTCCGCGTCAAGTAAATTAATGTTTTATATTAATTTATTTTGTTTAATTGACTAACTACTAATCGGTAATTTCACTTTAATAAGAATAAGGAAAAGTATAGAGATTAAGTAAAAAGTATGCAATTTTTTTAACCTCTAAATTGTTAATTTTTGTAAAGGTATTTAATTTTTTAAACCTTTATTTTTTGCCTTATTTCTTATTTTTTTGCTAAAAAATTGTCCGTAGAATAGATCACTAAGCAATAAATTATCTAAATATTTATCTATAACTCGTTGCTCTTTTTAAGTTGTCGATATTCAGTAATAAAGCTAATTTTTACCATTAAAATTCTTAAAAATAAGCTATTTTGAAGTTAATTAATCATTGCTAAAAAATATCAACTTTAACGATTATCTTGATGAGATTTTGCAAATTTTATGATTGGTTTGTAATAAATTTAGCTGATACATTTATAAAAAAACGGACTGTTATAGTCCGTTTCCTTGTCTAAAGAATAATCTTTCCATGCCTGATTGAGAGTGTAAATATGAAAAAAATATTACCCACTAAGGGGTTACACAAACAGCTGAAGTTCTTGTTCTACTTTTAGGATACCAACCAATGAAGCCAGATTTTTGATCTACATCAAGCTGATAGTTATCGTTGTCAGGGTGAACTTCTTTTACCCAATAATAATAAACGTATTTAAATTCAGCATCATTGTAATTGCTCATAGAACCCCATTCAGTGAATAATCCTGCACCAATCTGACGTTGATAGTTGTTACCCGTTGACCAAGGGGTAGCACCCGCGATTTCGTCACGTTTTGCGTTAGTTAAATCTTTTACTCCAGGCATACGGTAACCAATATTTTCACACCACAATTCGTGCTCTCCAGGAGTAGCCATACTATTTCCACGGCTAACAAACCACTGCTTTAACTTAAATCCATACTTGACGATATCTTTACCGCTACTATCTCTACCAACCAACTCGAACGTCTGAGGTAATATAGGTCTAGATATTGTTTTGATATTGCTTGGATTTTTAGAATTCCATTGTTGAGGTTCTGCGACAGGACCGGTTAATGTAACTTTAACCTTTGTTCCTATAGAATCCGGCATCATAGTAGCGGTAATACCACTACGAGTAACAGGGGCCCAATTCAACGGACCACTACCGACTATAATTAAATCAAAATATAAATTATTAGCTCCTGTTGTAGGAAAATTCAAACCATAAGATGACAGATTAGTTGACTGAGTAATAAAACCTTTCTTATCAGCCCATATCGTAGAAGGCCCACGGAAGTCGGGTGTAACATAATTATCGGCGACAATTATTGTTTCATCATTTGAACTATGCTCTATGCTAGGTTTGGCAAAGCACACCTTTGGAATGAGTTTAGGATTTACATAGTAAGTTACATTACTCGCATTGAAATAACTACTTTTGGGAACACCATAACCAGTACTTAATGTGCCATCCGAACTGGTTAATGTGATTTTATAAGGTGCCTTACAAATATCAAGGACTGCAGTTCGAGATACTGGTTGGTTATCTTTATCAGTAATCGTTAGATTTAAATTACCTGTAACTATAATACTATCACTACCCTGACCATCGCCATCATCATCCATCCAATAATGATTAGGTGAGCCGATAAGCGAATTTAATGCTATTGAATTGCTGTCGGTTGGCACTAACATACCGATATCAGCAAAACTTTCACCACTATTTGGCAACTCAATGGGGTTGATTGACGAATTATTGTTTGATGGAGTAAATTTAACCCCATTGGATAAAGTTATCCAAAGTAAACCTTCCAAATTAGTTACAGAAGTTCGACCACCATCAAAAGTTAAGTATGGCGCATTACCATGAATAATATGAGTTGTTCTAGCGGTTAAAGACTGACTACTAAATGATAACAGTAGCAATAAAACAAGTGCTAATACCGAAAAAATTGGCTTAAATAAAATCGAACTAAAAAAATTTCTTAAGTTTTGGTGGAGGAATAAACTCTGACGAAAGATTAAACCTTGATTGCTAAAATTAGGCGAATTTAAATTATTGGTTTGAGCAGGTTTGGTGTTTGGTGTTTGGTGTTAAAATTATAGCTCATAATAACGTCCGTGTCAAGTAAATTGATGTTTTATATTAATTTATTTTGTTTAATTGACTAACTACTAATCGGTAATTTCACTTTAATAAGAATAAGGAAAAGTATAGAGATTAAGTAAAAAGTATGCAATTTTTTTAACCTCTAAATTGTTAATTTTTGTAAAGGTATTTAATTTTTTAAACCTTTATTTTTTGCCTTATTTCTTATTTTTTTGCTAAAAAATTATCCGTAGAATAGATCACTAAGCAATAAATTATCTAAATATTTATCTATAACTCGTTGCTCTTTTTAAGTTGTCGATATTCAGTAATAAAGCTAATTTTTACCATTAAAATTCTTAAAAATAAGCTATTTTGAAGTTAATTAATCATTGTTAAAAAATATCAACTTTAACGATTATCTTGATGAGATTTTGCAAATTTTATGATTGGGTTGTAATAAATTTAGCTGATACATTTATAAAAAAACGGACTGTTACAGTCCGTTTCCTTGTCTAAAGAATAATCTTTCCATGCCTTTTACAACATTTTTCGAGAGTTTTTCTGATAGCTTTTGTTTTCGTTGATAGTTAACTGCAATGATTTTATGCGTGTCTAAATGCGATAAGATAAAATCATCACTGGTACTAATTTCGTCAACTAAACCCTTTTCTTTAGCTTGTGTTGCAAACCAATGTTCTCCTGTAGCAACCTGTTCAATATCAATATTAGGTCGATACTCTTTTACAAAGTCTTTAAATAATAGATGAGTCTCTTCCAGTTCTTGCTTGAATTTTTGACGACCTTCGTCAGTGTTTTCACCAAACATGGTTAAAGTTCGCTTGTATTCGCCTGCTGTTTGCAATTCAATATCAACATCATGCTTTTTAAGTAATCGATTAAAGTTAGGAATTTGCGCAACTACCCCAATTGAACCAACAATAGCAAATGGCGCTGCAACTATTTTGTTAGCAGTACATGCCATCATATAGCCGCCACTGGCGGCAACTTTATCTACCACCGCAGTAAAAGGGATATTTCGTGTTCTAAAGCGTAATAATTGCGAAGCGGCCAACCCATAACCATGCACTACCCCACCTGGGCTTTCAAGTTTTACCACAACTTCGTCTTCTGGTTTGATGATAGCTAATACGGCAGTAATTTCTTGGCGCAACTCTTCAACTTCATGCGCATCCATACTACCATTAAATGATAGAACAAACAGTTTAGGTTTTGTCTGTAAAGCAGACGTTGTCTCGGGTGATTTTACAGTATCGTCCGACGCCGCAGTATCTGTTTGTTTCTTATTTAGTTTAGCTGCTTGTTTAGCCTGTTTCTTTTCAAGTTTTTTTTGTTTTTTTAGATCTTTAGTGAATTGTTTGGCTTCAACCTCGTCCATACTAGACATTAACATTTCATCTTTAGCTTGTTCATACTCTTGGCTTATATCTTTAACTGACATTCGGCCAGCAACTGTGGATGATTTTCGACGCTGACATAAAATAAATATTAATATTGCTAGAATAGCAACAACAACAGTTACTGTTTCAGCCAGGAAAAGCGAATACTGTGAAAACCAATTCATTTGACAATTATCCTATAGTTTAAAAATTTGCCCATTATAACAATATAATTAAAGATTGTGCCGAAAATCAATAAAGATAAAATTGTTGCTTTATTCGGCATTTTAAATTCTTTATACTGACAACCTGTTTATTATTATACGAGAACGAATATGCCTTTACGCCCAATAACTGAAATCGCAAAACAATGTAATATCCCTGATGAATATGTACTGCCTCATGGTAAATATGTCGCTAAAATTGATTTATCTATTATTAAAGCAGATCAAAATAAAACTCAGGGTAAATTAGTATTAGTCACAGCAATAACCCCAACCCCTCTTGGTGAAGGAAAAACTGTCAATACTATTGGATTAAGTGAAGGTTTAAATTATTTAGGAAAATCTGCTATCGCTTGTATTCGTCAACCTAGTTTAGGACCAGTGTTTGGGGTTAAAGGTGGTGCTGCCGGTGGCGGGCAAGCCGAAGTTTTGCCGATGGAGACATTAAATCTTCATCTTACTGGTGATATCCACGCTATAACTGCAGCCCATGATCTGGCGTCTGCGGCATTAGATTCTCGTCTTTATCATGAAGAGCGCCTTGGTGATGAATTTACAGCACAAACTGGTTTACCACGTTTAAACATCGATGTTAATCGTATTGTTTGGAAACGCGTTATCGATCACAATGATCGCGCTCTGCGTAATATTACTGTCGGTGTTGGCGGTGGCGTCAATGGAATTGAACGCCGTGACGGCTTTGAAATTACTGCGGCATCAGAACTTATGGCAATTTTAGCGTTAGCATCTGATCTACATGATATGCGCGCACGAATTGGACGAATTATTTTAGCCTATAACACTAGTGGTGAACCAATTACTGCTGAACAACTTGAAGTTGCTGGGGCAATGACCGTTCTGCTTAAAAATGCCATTAATCCAAACCTTATGCAAACAGTGGAAAATACACCGGTATTAATCCATGCAGGCCCATTTGCCAATATTGCTCATGGTAATTCATCTGTAATTGCAGACCGCATTGCTATGCAATTAGCTGACTATGTGATAACCGAAGCAGGATTCGGCTCAGACATGGGAATGGAAAAATTCTTTAATATTAAATACCGTCAAGCTGGTATCAAGGCATCTTGTGTAGTGCTTGTTGCAACTGTGCGTAGCTTAAAATCGAATAGTGGTAAGTATAATATCAAGCCAGGACAAGCCATACCAAAAGAGATTTCAGAGTCTAATGTAGAATTGCTTGAAATTGGTGCAGCTAATTTAGCGTGGCATATTAATAATGCTAAAAGTTATGGTTTACAAGTGATTGTAGCAATCAATCGATTCCCACATGATAGTGAGGAAGAATTAGCATTTTTACAAAAATACGCCATTGAACACGGTGCATTTGCTTGTGAAGTCAGTGAAGTATTTACTCAAGGTGGTAAAGGCGCAGAAAAACTGGCTAAACATGTGATTAAAGCGTGTGATATGCCAAGTGAAATCAAGTTACCTTATCCTGACAGTATGCCATTAATAGATAAAATCCAAACAATGGTAAAAAAATATGGTGCTAATAAAGCTAATTTATCAGACACCGCGCTTAAAAACATTAAAGAAATTGAAGCATTAAAATTAGATCATTTACCACTTTGTATCGCGAAAACACCAATGTCAATCAGTGCTGATGCAAATTTAAAAAATGTGCCAACCGATTTTGATGTTGATATCAGCCATTTAGCAATATCTGCCGGTGCTGGTTTTATTCGGGTTTATGCAGGTAATGTGATGACAATGCCTGGACTTGGTACTAATCCGGCTTATCGAAATATCGATATTGACAAAGATGGTAATATTGTTGGTTTAAGTTAATTTAAAAAATTATTATGCAAACACAATATAAAGCGTTAATTGATGAAGAAAATTGTATTGGTTGTGGCAAATGTATACGCGTTTGCCCTACTGATGCTATTGTAGGAAGCAAACAAGTATTACATACCATATTGCCACAATATTGTACATCTTGTAGTAATTGTATTAATACTTGTCCAACTGACTGTATTACCTTAAGTACACTAGGTGTTGCCTTGAATGAACAGGAAGAGTTACTGTTGACGCAAAAAAAACAGCAACGATTAAATCACAATCAACTGGTACCACCAACAATTTTATTTCCTAAGTCGATGCCAATAAGCAATACGACTACACAAAAAGATCGCAAGCAATCAATTGCCGATGCTATCGCCAGAGTTAAAGCCAAAAAAAACCTCGCTAATTAGCGAGGTTTTCATTTCTAATTTAAACTAACAAGTTAAACTTGCTAGTTTTTTACTGACATTACTCTTTATTGCTTCTGAATGCTCGTTTACGATCATTTTCAGTTAAATGACGTTTACGCAAACGTACAGATAATGGTGTAACTTCTACTAATTCATCATCATCAATAAATTCTAATGCTTGTTCTAATGTCATTTTAACTGGTGGCGAAAGCGTAGTGGCTTCATCAGTACCCGATGCTCGCATGTTAGTTAATTTCTTACCCGTTAAGCAGTTAACGGTTAAATCATTTGAGCGAGTATGGATACCAATAATTTGCCCTTCATACACTTCTGCACCATGACCAAGGAATAATTTACCGCGATCTTGTAAACTATAAAGTGCATAAGCTAACGCTTTACCTGTACCATTCGAAATCATTACACCATTATTACGTTGGCCGATTTCACCTGGACGTACATCATCATAATGGCTAAATGTTGAGTAAAGTAAACCAGTACCTGAGGTCATCGTCATAAATTCAGTTCTAAAACCAATCAGACCACGACTTGGAATAACATAATCTAAACGTACACGTCCTTTACCATCAGGTAACATATTGGTTAAATCACCTTTACGTAGACCTAAAGCTTCCATCACTGAACCTTGGTGCTGTTCTTCAATATCTAAAGTAACTTGTTCGAAAGGCTCTTGTTTTTTGCCATCAATCTCTTTAAAGATAACTTTAGGACGTGATACCCCAAGTTCATAACCTTCACGACGCATATTTTCAATAAGTACTGATAAATGTAATTCACCACGACCAGAAACTTTAAATGCATCTGGGTCTGGTGTTTCTTCAACGCGTAAAGCCACATTATGTACCAGTTCTTTGTTTAAACGCTCAAGAATTTGACGTGAAGTCACATATTTACCTTCTTTGCCAGCAAATGGTGAGCTATTAACATTAAAGAACATAGTAACAGTTGGTTCATCAACACTTAATGCTGGTAATGCTTCAACGCAACTATTATCACAAATTGTATCAGAGATACCAAGTTCGCCTAAACCAGTGATCGCAATAATATCACCTGCTTCAGCAACTTCGGCTTCATAACGTTGTAAACCTAAATGACCTAATACTTGGCCTACTTTACCAGTGCGTTTATTACCTTCACTATCAACAATAGTGACTTGTTGATTTGGTTTAACACGACCACGTTTAATACGACCAATACCAATAACACCAACATAGTTATTATAATCAAGTTGTGAAATTTGCATTTGGAAAGGACCATCTAAGTCAACTGCTGGTGGCTCAACATGTTCAACAATTGCTTCAAATAATGGCGTCATATCTTCAGCCATATCTTCATGATCAAGTCCTGCAAATCCCATTAATGCTGATGCATAAACAATTGGGAAATCAAGCTGTTCATCAGTTGCACCTAGATTTACAAATAAATCGAATACTTGATCGACAACCCAATCAGGACGAGCGCCTGGACGGTCAACTTTATTGATAACAACAATCGGTTTTAAACCATAAGCAAACGCTTTTTGGGTAACAAAACGTGTTTGTGGCATTGGTCCGTCCATTGCATCAACCAGCAATAATACCGAATCAACCATTGACATTACACGTTCAACTTCACCACCAAAATCGGCATGTCCTGGAGTATCAACAATATTAATACGATAACCATTCCAATCGATAGCGGTATTTTTAGCTAAAATAGTAATACCACGCTCTTTTTCAAGCGCATTAGAGTCCATTATTCTTTCATTGTCGTCGCCACGTAAATTATCAAGCGTACCAGACTGTTTTAATAATTTATCAACCAAGGTGGTTTTACCATGGTCAACGTGAGCAATAATGGCTATATTTCTTAAATTTTCAATCACAATTAAAATCCCAATTAGGAGATAAATTCTATAGGCGCAATATTGTACACCTTTTTAGTAAAAATGTTGATCTATATCACAAAGTTTCTTAAAAAGAACTTTAAGACTTGATATTTAACGAAAATACTGACTTATTTTATAGAGATAACTAAGATTACTCATTGATAAGTGTCGCAAATTGATGAGCAAACTCATCTACTTTGTCCCAATTTGTGTACTCGATCACTTCTTTAGTCACATCGGTATCACCTTTACCCAACCACATAATAAAGCGAATCATATTACGATCAAACCAATTATATTTTGGATAATAAAGTGCCCCAGCAAATACCGCTTTAATCGTTGGTTGCCAGGCAATTTTAGCTAAGAATTTTTTAGTATATATATTCGTTTCAGGCGTATTTTTATGCGGTTTTCTTGCCACCACATTTACGCCAAAAAAGCCAGATTTAAGTGTATTTAATTGCAGATAGTTAGCATCAATAAATTTTTTCATGGTTTTACTATAAAAACCATAGCGAATAGAACAACCAATTAATACCGCTTGGTAATTAGTAAGATCTATGTGGCTATCTGGTAATAACTCAATCAAATCACAATCACATTTACCGGCAAGTTCTGTTTTTATTCGCTGCATGATTTTAAAGGTTTGCTTTTCATGAGTGGTATAAAGCAATAAAACCTTGATAATGCTATTCATAACAATGCTTCCTTTTATTAAAACTCTTGGTAAATATCAATAATTCTTTTTTTAGGATAAAAATTAATAATTTCGGGGTGATTTCATGGAAAACTTTGATTATAGTATTAGCCTTATTTAACCAGACCGGAACTGATTATGGCAATTTCACCTCCAAAACGTAGTGCTATTATTTTGGCGGCAGGAAAAGGCACACGGATGTATTCCAACCTACCTAAAGTTTTACATAAAATCGGCGGTAAGCCGATGTTACAACATGTTATTGATACAGTTCAACAACTTAATACTAATCGCATCAATATTGTTTATGGGCACGGCAAAAACGAACTTGAAAAATCGTTACAAAATCAGCCGGTGCAACTTGTTTATCAAGCTGAACAATTAGGGACAGGACATGCGGTTCAACAAGCTATCCCTTACATTCAAGATGATGAAGATATATTAATTTTATATGGCGATACTCCACTTATCTCAGTTGAAACTTTGCAAAATCTTATTGCAAGTAAACCCAAACAAGGTATCGCCTTATTAACAGTGATTTTAGATGACCCAACTGGCTATGGTCGAATCGAACGCAAAGATGGTAAAGTTGTGGCTATCGTTGAACAAAAAGATGCCAATGCCGAACAACAAAAAATCACCGAAATTAATACTGGTATTATGCTAGTTACAGGCAAATTACTTAAGCAGTGGTTAGCGCGTTTAACCAATAACAATGCGCAAAAAGAGTATTACTTAACCGATATTATTGCCTTTGCACATCAAGATGGTTATGAAATTTTAACTTCACATCCAATAAAGCAATTTGAAGTTGAAGGCGTCAACAACCGATTACAGTTAGCAACTTTAGAACGCCATTATCAACAGTGGCAAGCCGAGCAATTATTACTTGCTGGAGTAACTTTACTTGATCCAGCCCGTTTTGATCTACGTGGAAAATTAACTCATGGTAAAGATGTCATCATTGATACAAATGTGATTATTCATGGCGATGTGACATTAGGAAATAATGTCATTATCGGTGCAGGCTGTATTTTGAAAAACTGCACCATCGCCGATAACAGCGAAATTAGTCCATACTCGGTGATTGAAGATTCGATTATTGCTCAGCACTGTACTATCGGACCATTTGCCAGAATAAGACCAGGCAGCAAACTAGATGATCATGCCCACGTTGGTAATTTTGTTGAATTGAAAAAAGCTCATCTTGGCCATGCAACCAAAGCCGGACATTTAAGTTATTTAGGTGACAGTGAAATTGGCAGTAATGTCAACATTGGCGCTGGCACAATTACCTGTAATTATGATGGTGCTAATAAATTTAAAACAGTTATCGAAGATGATGTTTTTGTTGGTTCTGACAGCCAACTTATTGCCCCAGTCAAAATAGGTAAAGGAGCAACGATTGCGGCTGGCACAACAGTTACTAACGATGTTAACGACAATGAATTAGTGGTTAGTCGTGTAAAACAAAAACAACTTGCGGGTTGGAAAAGACCAACGAAATCGAAAGAGGAATAAACGATGTGTGGTATTGTAGGTGCAATCGCTAAGCGTGATGTGGCAGATATTTTATTAGAAGGACTTAAGAGATTAGAATATCGTGGTTATGATTCTGCCGGACTTGCTATTATTTCACCAACAGGTGAATTACAACGAATAAGGCGGGTAGGAAAAGTACAAGCGCTTAAAGATGCGGTAAACGAACAACCAGTTGCCGGTTCAACCGGTATAGCCCACACTCGCTGGGCAACACATGGTGAACCAGTTGAACATAATGCGCACCCACATATATCCGACTTTATTGCCGTTGTACATAATGGAATTATCGAAAATTTCGAACCACTGCGTGAAAAACTTATCGCGAAAGGTTACCAATTCCGTTCAGAAACAGATACTGAAGTCATTGCCCACTTAATTCATGACATCATCAACACGGAAGAATGTTCCTTATTAGAAGCTGTGCAAAAAGCCATTCCACTCTTACGAGGTGCTTATGGTACAGTAATTATGGACACTCGAAATCCTGATATTCTAGTTGCCGCACGTTCTGGTAGCCCACTTGTTATTGGTTGTGGCATTGGCGAAAACTTTATTGCCTCAGATCAACTGGCTTTATTACCGGTAACTCGGCAGTTTATCTTCTTAGAAGAAGGTGATATAGCGCTTGTCACTCAACGTTCAGTAACAATTTATGACAAAAATTTTAGTCAAATAAATCGCCCTTGCATTGAATCAGATGCCAAATATGATGCTGGCAGCAAAGCAGGTTTTAACCATTACATGCAAAAAGAGATTTATGAACAGCCGAATGCGATTAAAAATACCTTAGAAGGTCGCATGGCCCATGGCAAAGTGGATTTATCAGAACTAGGCCCAAATGCTGAACATATTCTCAAGCAAGTTGAACACATCCAAATTGTTGCCTGTGGCACAGCTTATAATGCAGGCATGGTTGCTCGTTATTGGTTTGAATCCTTAGCCGGCATTCCTTGTGATGTCGAAATTGCCTCGGAATTTCGTTATCGAAAACCAGCTCGTCGCAAAAATAGTTTATTTATCACCCTATCACAATCCGGGGAAACTGCCGATACCCTTGCTGCTTTACGCTTAGCTAAACAGAACAATTACCTAAGCACTCTTGCGGTATGTAATGTAGCAGCATCGACTTTAGTTCGAGAAGCTGATTTGGTTTTACTAACCAAAGCTGGCGTTGAAATTGGTGTCGCCTCAACCAAAGCATTTACCACACAATTAACGGTATTATTACTGTTAGTGGCTAAGTTAGGCCGACTTAATGATATGGCAGAAATCACTGAACAAGCAATCGTCCATGCATTACAAACTTTACCAAACCGTATAGAACAAGTATTAATGGCCGAACCTGTAATCAAAAAACTTGCTGGTCATTTTGTCGATAAACATCATGCACTATTTTTAGGTCGTGGCGATGAATATCCAATCGCTATCGAGGCATCATTAAAGCTAAAAGAGATCTCCTATATTCATGCCGAAGCTTATGCAGCTGGTGAATTAAAACATGGGCCTTTAGCGTTAATTGATGCAGATATGCCAGTTATTGTTATGGCGCCAACGAATGACTTACTTGAAAAACTCAAAGCCAATATTGAAGAAGTGCGTGCCCGTGGTGGTCAACTTTATGTGTTTGCTGAGCAAGATGCTGGTTTTGTTAGCGACGATACTATGCATATTATCAACTTACCCCACATTGAAGAACTTACTGCGCCAATCTACTACACAGTACCGACGCAATTACTTGCTTACCATGTCGCCCTAATTAAAGGTACCGATGTCGACCAACCTCGTAACCTAGCAAAATCGGTAACAGTAGAGTAATTTATTAGATCAAATGTGAGGACTTAATGTATATTTTGGTATTATCATCAAAATTAAAGTTCTCACATTAAATCAATTAGATAATTATTAAACAGCTCTCCACCTACTTCAGCATACGTATAATAACTAGTAAGACTTAGCTCCCTCGCTATCAGTTTTCCTTATGCAGACTAATATTCTAATTTTCGTGTTATAGACATATCTAATTCATTATCACCGTTAAAACATTGGCTAACAGTCCAATCACCGTGTTCATTATATTGACTATAGTAACAAGTAAATGTTCGATATTTAGACTCATTGATATCTTTTGGTAACGATGCCGTTTTTCCATTTAATAAAGGATCCTCCTGTTTTGAAATGGAAGAAACCAATCTATTTTCATCATCATGATAATATAAATTTGTTGACAGAAAAGTAAGTATCTTTTTGGACCTAATAGTTTCAATTTCTCGCTCGTTATGCTGAATAAGATTATTGTTTTTATCATATAAATAAGTACCTATATAATTTTTCCCATCTACATTTTCATTTGAAGAAATCAATTTTCCCTGTTCATCATATTTATAATAAGAAGTTATTTTTTGGTTAGAATCTTTAATTTCTGTAACGTTTTTTTGATCATCAAACTGCACTGAATAATTAACGAAAGTTCCTTTTTCATTTCGTGTTAAAACTTGCATCTTATAATCCATAATCAGACCTTTTTTATCAGGAGCAGATTCTTCTATAATAAGACCATTATCATCTGAATATACTTCTAAATTACTGACAGAAGATGTTGGTTGGATATTTTCAATAAGTAATTCTTGTTTTTTTATAGGAACAGAATGCGGAATATACTCAGGAAAAAGAAGAAAGAGATAATTATTAGTAACACGAATATGGTTACGTTCATCATCAACGGATGCGAAGGCATAAAAATTAAAAAAACAGCATACTACTAATAAAAATTTTTTCATCTTGCATCCTAATATTTTAATTCACGAGTAAATGTAATTCTTTTTATCTCATCCTTCGTCATACAATAACCACTCGTCCAATCACCACATTCATTATGATTTGAATAAACACATTTAAAATCACTAAGTATCAAGTTCTCTTCTTTACTATCTGACTTTTTGATATTTAAATCTAGTGAATTACTCGCTTGAGATTTACCATTTTTAAGAACAGATGTCTTTGTAATACTTTCTAATACTTCGCCATATTGATTATAAGAAATGCTGCCCTGATGGGAAATAGATACAATTTGTTCATTATTTTTATCCAAAATAGTAGTAATATAATTATTGTTATCTAACTCAATCAATCCATCAAAACCTGAGCCTTGAATTGTTTTATTACTAAAATCGATACTCATATTTTGTGTCTCATCATTAATAAATACTTTTTCAATCAGGCCGTTTGCGTTTGATGTAATCATTGTATGAATTGTTTTATTTGTATCTAATAAATTCATTATGATTTTTTGTTTTACGATTGGTTTTTTATTCGGTATTAACATTGGATATAACATCCAATTATATGTATTTGTAATTAATATATGCTGGCCAACTTTACTTTCAGCATAAGAATAATAACTAAAAGTAAATAACACTATAAATATTAATTTTTTCATACCTAACACATTCCTATATCCATTATTTTCGCGTTACAAATGTTATACAATCTTTACTGATTATACACGCAATCGATTATACACGTTGTTAAATTGGATTGATAAAAATAGAGTAAGTATTAACTTTTACTAATCAATTACTTAATAAACTTTATAAATTCTCAAGGTTAGTTAGCAAATTGATTTTTCAATCTAGGTGGGGGATTATGCCGCAGTGTTTTTTTTGCGGAAAATTAAAAATAAAATAAATGCATTGAACATCATTACTACATGATATATAACAAAAAATAGATAAATACCAATTCCTGAATCTGCGGCCATAGAAGCTAATACTGGAGACATAAATGCTGTGCTAAAGATATTAATACCAAAAATAGTACCAGAAATATTCGGTTGTTTAACAAAAGTAATTAACGCCAAAAAACTACATAACATAGCTAAAATTAAACCGAAAAATGGAATAAAAACAGATATTATAGCTATAATTAATCCAACAATTGATAGTACTTTCATTTTACCTCTATCCAAAAAGATGCTTAATTAAATCTACTAATTAAATAATTTATTATAAAATTAATCTGAAACCAAAGCCTATGTATATTAACAAATTATGATAAATAGATAAAACAATTTCCACTTATATTAACCAACAGTTAATTTATATAAAAATAAACTTTCAAAACCCATACCTTTGTATAAATTATCATGATTCTGCTTATTTTCTATTTGTTTATAGATTGTTTAGTTTGACCATTTCCCACTGTTGCAATTAGTCGGTATAATGCCTGCAATTTTATTGTTAAGTGGATTATGCATGAAAACGCTATTTGCCAGCACCTCTCGCGGGCTTGAAGAGTTATTAAAACAAGAGTTAGAAAATATTGGCGCGATAAATTGTAAAGTGTCGCAAGGTGGTGTCTACTTTGACGCTGATCAATCAACCATGTACCAATCATTATTATGGTCTCGTTTGGCTTCTCGGATTCTATTGCCAATTGCTGAGTTTGATATCTATAGCGATTTAGATCTCTATTCATGTGTGATGAATATCAAATGGAGCGATATTTTCGCAGTAGATAACTCATTTATGATTAACTTTGTTGGTGTTAATGACTTTATTCGCAACAGTCAATATGGCGCACTCAAAATCAAAGATGCTATTGTTGACCATTTTATGCGTCAAACCAATCAACGCCCAAATGTTGCCAAACAAAATCCAGATATTCGTTTACATGCTTATCTCAACAAAAATCGAGTTACCCTATCGTTAGATTTAAGTGGTGAAAGCCTACATCAACGTGGTTATCGTCAACAAACAGGCCAAGCACCATTAAAAGAGAACTTAGCTGCAGCAATTATTCGCCGCTCGGGCTGGCAAACAGATGAACCTCTTATCGATCCAATGTGTGGTTCAGGAACCTTACTAATTGAAGCTGCAATGATGGCCTCTAACATTCCACCGGGACTGTTACGTAAACAGTGGGGATTTTTTGCTTGGCAAGGATTCAACCCAACACTTTGGAATGAGTTGTTATTTACCGCCAAGCACAATGTAAAAAAAGCGACAACGCCTTTCATTGGTTATGACAATAACCCTGCGGTGTTAGAGCGCGCCAAGCAAAATGCTATCCAAGCTGGAGTTGGTGATTTAATTACTTTTGCTGTGCAGGATGTGACTCAATTAACTAATCCACTTGATCGTAATATACATGGTATGATCATCAGCAATCCGCCTTATGGTGAACGATTAGAAAGTGAACCTGCATTGGTTGCCCTGCACTCTGCACTTGGTCGTCAAATTAAGCAACAATTTGCTGGATGGCGACTATCGCTATTTAGTGGCGCTCCACAACTGTTAGATTGTTTGCAAATGCGAGCCGAAAAACAGTTTAAAGCCAAAAATGGGCCTTTAGATTGTGTACAAAAAAATTATACCATTGCTGATCGTCAAGTCGATAAGCCAGTTACGTCACCAAATTTACCCGCTGCCGATTTTGCCAATCGTCTACGTAAAAATTGCCAAAGATTTGCAAAATGGGCAAGCCAAGAACAACTTGAATGTTATCGCCTTTACGATGCAGATTTACCTGAATATAACGTGGCTATCGATCGTTATAAAGACAAAATTGTGATACAAGAATATGCCGCGCCCAAAAATATTGATCCGCAAAAAACGCGACAACGACTATTTGATATTATTAATGCCACTATGTCGGTACTGGAATTAACTGCCGACCAATTGGTACTAAAAACTCGCGAAAAGCAAAAAGGTAAACAACAATATCAAAAACTTGGGCAAAAACAGGATTACTTCTTAGTCCATGAATATCCTATTAATCAACACAAAACACAGTTTTGGGTTAATGTGGTCGATTATTTAGATACCGGTTTATTTTTGGATCACCGTCTAGCCAGAAAAATGATCGGCCAAATGAGCGCGGGTAAAGACTTTTTAAATCTATTTGCCTACACAGGTAGCGCAACCGTTTATGCCGGTCTTGGTGGCGCAAAATCAACCACGACCGTTGATATGTCACGCACCTATTTAGAGTGGGCTGATCGTAATTTAAAACAAAATGGCTTAACCGGAAAAGACCATCGATTGATACAAGCCGACTGCTTACTCTATTTATCGCAGGCGGATGAACAGTTTGATCTGATTTTTATCGATCCTCCAACATTTTCCAACTCTAAACGGATGAACGATACCTTTGATGTTCAGCGTGATCATCTAAAATTAATGAGTGATTTAAAACGCTTACTTAGACCAAATGGAGTAATAGTATTTTCAAACAATAAACGAGGCTTCAAAATGGATGCCGATGGTATGCAAAAACTAGGGCTAACATTTCAAGATATCACTGATAAAACTCTATCACTTGATTTTAAACGCAATAAACAGATCCACTGCTGTTTTATCGTTAAACATCAATAATAAATAAAATACCGCCGCAAGGCGGTAAATTCTTCCATCTTCAAAAATAATTGAATCAAATTTATCTTAGCAATTAGCTATTCTGTTTGTTTTAATTCATTTAAATGGTAAAATAGTTAAATAACTAATGAACTATTAAACTATAAACTCAAATAAATTAGATACCATATAGCCTAATAGATTAAAAAATCCAAATTAAGGAAATTATTTTGCCCAATATAGCCAAGCAGGAAGTTGACAATATGCAAGAAAGAAAGGTTAATTCATCAGCTATCATTATTTTAACTTCTTTAGGATTTTTCATGTCAATGATCGATTCAATGATAGTTACCACAGCCACTACCGCCATAAGAAATGATTTTCAAATATCGGTAAATTTATTACAGTGGTTGTTGAACATTTATAATATAACCATAGCGGCATTACTACTGGTTGGTGTAACACTGGGCGAAAAAATAGGCAGAAAAAAAGTCTATCTGATGGGTATTGCCATTTTCACTATTGCTTCTATATTTTGTGCTTTATCGAATAGTATTACTGAATTAATTATATCTCGAATGATACAGGCTGTTGGTGCTTGTGTTATGACACCAATGTCCATGGCAATTCTAACGCATTCATTACCCGTTGATATACGTGGAAAAGCTTTAGGAATATGGAGCGGCATTGGTGGTTTAGCACTAATTGTCGGGCCAGTTTTAGGCGGATTTATTGTCGCAACTTTATCATGGCAATGGATATTTTGGATTAATTTGCCTATTGGAATAATAACAATCTATTTTGCTCATAATTTATTACCTGAAAGTAAAGGTAAGGATGATAAGTTGAACTTTATTGATATTTTGCTTATTGCCATCTCTTCCGCCGGAATAATATGGTCATTATCCACCATAACCACAAATACCACACACGTTATAACCATTATTACCGGATTATCTTGTCTACTACTTGGTATTTTATTTATCATTAGACAAAAAATGACTACTACCCCTATGATTCCGTTGATATTATTTCATTCAAAAGTATTCACTAACGGTAATATCGCAACTTTTTTATTATATGCCTCGATGTTTGGCGTGTTATTCTTTTTGCCACAATTTTTTTAGTATTAGAAATACGTTAATCCACTCGTGGCGGGATTACAATTATTACCTTGGACAGCAACATTAGTCGTTATCGCACCTTTTGCAGGCAGCGCTGTAGATAGATTTGGCGAAAGGATTATTGCAACATTAGGATTATTCTTACAGGGGATCGGTTATCTATTAATTATTTTTTTATTTAATATAACTGATTCATATATAGCAATGGCAATACCTTTAATGATCGCTGGTATGGGACTTTCGATGGCAGGACCAGCTCTGCAAAAAGCGGTGTTAAGCGCTGTCGAACCAATATATTTAGGGAAAGCATCAGGAATATATAATATATTTCGCTTATTTGGTGGAGCAATAGGTACCACAATATGCGTAATTGTATTCAATATTTTCGGCGGAACCACTAATTCAACAGCTTTTGCCGAAGGATTTGATGCAGTGATTATTACGTCTGGTCTGATATCATTATTAGGAATAGTTTTTTCAATAAGGTTAACTGCAAGGGATAAAAAATAATATTTAATAAAATCAAAGCGATAAATTCAACAATAAATCAATATTTGAGTATTTTAAAGATTATCAAAAAACCCGGTAACATATTTATCAAATGTTGATTTATTAAGCCATACATATTTTTCCCTAGCACTCTTTCTTACATTAATTAATTCTGCTTGTTGTAATAACCTAAAATGATAAGTTCCTGAGGGTTTACTAATACCAACTGCTTGACCAATTTCACCACAGATAACCTCTGTTTCTATACTTTTTAAATATTTAATGATTTCTATTCTAACCGGATCTGATAATGCTTTGAAAATAAGCACCATTTTTTCATTTAATTGGTTATCAATTGTACTATTATTCATCATATTTACAGAGTTAATTATAATTAAACATAATTATAACATGTGGTGAATTTATTCACCTAAAAAACTCCTTTGCTAAACTTTTTTAGTTTGGTGGATTTCGAGTGTTATAATTTTAATTAATTTTAAGCTACCTACACGGTAGTGAACCACACAAGCTGAAGCTTGTGCACTATCCCTGCTTTCTAAACTACCTACACGGCAGTAAACAAACCTTAGCTACTACAATCGCTAAGGCTTAATTTCTAAACTACCTACACGGCAGTAAACATCAAAAAGATTTATGTACGTGAATCATATGATTTCTAAACTACCTACACGGCAGTAAACAACGGCGATAACTACCCCCTTGGATCGCCCCATTTCTAAACTACCTACACGGCAGTAAACAAATCATTATTAGATCAGTCTCATTCTGAATTTTTCTAAACTACCTACACGGCAGTAAACGTTCAATCTGGGTATTTTTCAGGTGGATATATTTTCTAAACTACCTACACGGCAGTAAACAAAACATAAAATCATATATCAAACAGGTAACGTTTCTAAACTACCTACACGGCAGTAAACACTGGTTACGTAATGCTGGTAAATATCAACGGTTTCTAAACTACCTACACGGCAGTAAACGACTCTTATTAACACAAATTTAAAACTGGGTTTTTCTAAACTACCTACACGGCAGTAAACTAGAATCCAATATACTATAAATGCAGTTGGCAAAAAGGCAAAGTCCATTTTTACCAATAAAAACCCTTTTTTTGAGCCATTT
>NZ_JACFQD010000012.1:0-24161 GCF_016101635.1 Gilliamella sp. M0320 | reverse complement strand
GCTGGCTGGCTGGCTGGCTGGCTGGCTGGCTGGCTGGCTGGCTGGCTGGCTGGCCTCTAAACAACTGTATTTTAACATATTTTCAATCCTTTGTAATCTATCTTTTTGTTTTATTTAAAAATAAAAAAATAATGCAAAAATTATAAAGAAGTTTCCTTAATTTGGCAAACAATGTCTAAGTACATTTTGTTAAGATATGTAAGTTGAAAATGGCAATTATCCGTCCATAAAAACCCCTTTCCTCAACTTTTCTTATTAAATAAATTTAGCTGTTTTTAAATTAACCTCTTCCCCCCTCTTGTTTGCCGTCTTTTATAATTAGCTGTTATAATCAATTTTTTATATCTCTTTTTAGGTATATAGCTATGTATATTATTTATGGCATTAAAAATTGTAATACCATGAAAAAAGCGTTTACTTGGCTTGATGAGCATCAAATTAATTATCAATTTCATAATTATAAAACTGATGGCTTATCAGCAGAATTATTAAACGATTTATTAAAATTAGTTGATTGGCAAAGTTTACTAAATACTCGAGGTACAACTTGGCGTAAATTGGATGAAGCACTACGCAATCAAATTGATAATCAAGATGCTGCAATTAAAGTTATGTTAGCCAACCCATCAGTTTTAAAACGACCATTGCTTATTGCTGGTAAACGAGCATTATTAGGCTTTTCTGAAGAAAGCTATTCAGAATTTGTTAAACTTCAACAATAAAATCGAGATCACCATGACTGAACCCGTTATTGCCCTAACCAAAGCATTGATTGCTGAAAAATCAATAAGCCCTGATGACAAAAATTGCCAACAAATAATTATCGAACGCTTAAAACCACTAGGTTTTGTTATTGAAGAAGTCAATATCGGCAATACTAAAAACCTATGGGCCTATCATGGTGATTTAGCAGGAAAAACCCTGATGTTTGCTGGTCATACTGATGTTGTACCAGCTGGTGATGAAAGTAAATGGAACTACCCTCCTTTTGAACCTACTATTGATAAAAATGGCATACTCTATGGTCGTGGAGCTGCAGATATGAAAAGTGGTGTAGCTGCTATGGTTTGTGCTGCTGAATCATTTGTCAAAAAATATCCTGATCATGCTGGACGAGTCGCTTTCTTAATTACTTCAGACGAAGAAGCTGATGCCAGCGATGGTACGGTTAAAGTAGTTGATTTATTGATAAAACGCCAAGAACATATTGACTATTGTATTGTCGGTGAACCATCAAGTGATAGTGTATTCGGCGATCAAATTAAAAATGGTCGACGAGGTTCTTTAACGGCAAATTTGGTCGTGCATGGTATTCAAGGCCATGTTGCTTATCCTCATCTTGCAGATAATCCAGTGCATAGATTTGCACCAGCGCTAAATGAGTTAGTCGCAACAGTATGGGATAATGGTAATCAATATTTCCCTCAAACCACGATGCAAGTGGCTAACATTAATGGTGGAACTGGTGCTGAAAATGTAGTGCCTGGTGAGTTATCTGTTCAATTCAACTTCCGTTATAGTAGTGAGTTGACCGATGAGATGATTAAGTCAAAAGTCGATGCTATTTTACAAAGACACAACTTAAACTATACCTTGAACTGGCGATTGTCCGGACAACCATTTTTGACCCCCCAAGGTGAACTGACCGATGCAACAGCTAGTGCCATTAAAGCATTTACAAAGATTGATACCAAACTATCAACCAGTGGCGGTACTTCTGATGGCCGTTTTATTGCTAAATTGGGATGTCAAGTTATTGAATTTGGTGTAATCAACAAAACCATTCATAAAGTAAATGAAAATGTTAATTGCCAAGATATCATTACATTACAAGCTATTTATATCGATATTTTAGAAAAATTGTTACTTGCTTAAATATTTGCTCAGTTAATTGATATTTACGTGTTGCGTGAATCTGAATGACAATACACGCATATCAACTAATTAGTACTAAACCTATAATGCTAAGGAGATAGTAATGGAATGGCTTAAAGATTACTGGTGGCTAATTATTATCGTGTTGATTGGAATTTTTATTAATACCATTAAAGCACTAAATAAACTGAGCTATAAACATTATTTAGAAAAAAAGAAAGGGATAAAACCTATCCCATATAGTGATGATGAAGATGACGACTGGCCATCTCAACCTAAGCAAAATTAGTTTATCTATTGTCGAAAATCATTACTTTGACTAGCAAAAACAGCTTGGTGACGATAACGATCTACCCACATTGCTGTCGCGCCACAAACCGCAATTGGCATAATAATTAAATTAAATAACGGCACCATGGTAAAAAAGCTAATTAATATGCCAAATAATAAATTATCCCCTCGATGTTGTTTTAATAATTGGCGCATACGTAAAAAAGATACCTTATGATTATCAAATGCATAATCAGCATATTGAATATTGATCTGCCATGCGGTAAATAAAAACCAAACTATTGGGGTAACCGATTGGCCTATGACAGGAATAAAGTAGCTAAGTAAAATGGGAATCGCCCACAATAAATAATTAGCTAACTTTTGTAATTCTCGTTTTAAAATTCGAGGCAAATCTTTGATCAAACTGATCCATGAAGTCTCTGGTGCAGGAATTCCGGTTAATTGTGCTTCGACCTGCTCAGCAAGCAAGCCATTAAAAGGAGCTGCAATAATGTTAGTGATAGTACTAAAAAAATAACAAAATAAGATTACCAAGGTCAAAATCACAATAAAACTGATAATATAACCTAACCAATGTAGCCAACTAGGTAAAAATGATAAACCCCAGTCAACCATGCCAGTAATTGAGACAAAAAACCAATAAAAAAGTGCCGACATAATAATGATATTAGCAAGTAATGGTAAGAAGACAAACCGTTTTAGGCCAGGGCTAAATGCTAATGTCCATCCTTCAAAAAAATATTCAATACCGCTTTTGGGTTTTCGACTTTGGTTAGGATTTGAATATTGACGATGCGATTGTTGTTCTAACATAGGTGTTGTCACAATTTATTCCTTTTACTTTAATTTGGCGACATTTTAAACGTAGATTAAATTCGACAGCAATACACTTTACGCTTTTTTAGTATTAAATTATTTGCTTTAGACACAGTTAGGTTGGTTATTTTTAAACCAAGATTTAACTTCATGTTTAATTGACTTAATTAATTGATTACGGCCAGTTAATTGATATTGTTTTATTAATTCTGACTCACTAATCTTGTGTAGCACTAATGCTTTAAGTAATGGCATTGGTGTTTTACTATGGTTAACATTTGTATTAGCCAAACGACACAATGAAGCATAACAAGCTTCAAACGGTCGATGATAATCACAAAATCCTTGTAAAACTTGATAATCATCTAAAGATAAATTTTGCTGATCATCAATTGTTAACAATTGATTAAACGGCAAATCGATAATCGACGCAAGCCAATAGGCATTACGTTGTAAACGTTGTACTAAATGTTGTGTTAGCAGATGGCCTTGCTGAGTAATTGGCTTTATTGCCATCATAGAATAACTACCTGAATTAGCTTGTTTATGGCTAGCAATGTGTACCAATACAAAACCACAAGCAAGCCAAAACTGATAATTTGCTTCACTGTAAGCAAAACTAACTGAAATAAAATCATTATCATTTATCGTTGCATGTTGATAAATATGCTGTACTAAATGTCTTGCTATCTTTTGACGTCGATAAGGTTCAATAACCGCAATACGGTTAATTCTAACCGACTTAAGTTTGGCTGCCAGTTTTTCACCTGCATGAGCTACCAGTGATTGTGCAACTAAATTACCTTTAGGTCGGCGAATACCTCGCCATACATCATCAATTAACTTATTTGGCAAATTACCTTCATTAATCGTTACTGCTGCTGCAATAAGTTGTTCGTTATGGTTGACTTGCCAAGCCGACAAATTTTCTGCATCAAATAACCTTCTTAAATCAACTAATGTTGTTTGATAATGCGCCATTTTCAATAAATAAAAAATTGATTTTAGTGCGTCAATATCATGCCTTTCAGTGATAGAATAGCTAATTGTATGTTCATCAATTTCCGATTTTATATCGCTAGTTGATACGCCATTGAGTAATAACTTATCAGTTAACCGTTCTAAATCATCGTTATCTTGCCAACGGATTGGTTTATCTAAATAAAATATCTTAGTGAATTGTGTTTTCAATAGTTTTAATAAAAAACCTTGCCCAGTACCTTCATAACCTTCTACTGTGGTTGTCAGTAAAATTTTGCTTTGTTTAGACAATGCCAATTGCAATATTTTTTCTAGCATTGGTAATGGTATCATGGCAGCTTCATCAATAATTATCCAATCAGGAAATTGATGATCATCCATGACCGTTAATTGATCAGGTGCATAGAATGATATATCAGCCTCAGCAAACTGGAAAAAAGTAACTAATGCATTTTTATTGGGTGCTGTTACCCAACATCTCCGATGGTGAGTAAACAGGCCTGCTAATGCTGATTTTCCACGGCCTCGTTTAGCTATTAATATATTTAATGAACTATCACTTTGCAATAATTGGGTTAGTACTATTTGCTGTTGAGTTACATCACTATCTTGATTATCCAAGGATTGAATAATTGGCATATCAACATGTGCAAATTCCAACAATGTTTGCTGTAAATGGCGAATAAAATTAGGTACCATAATTGGGGTGATTGATTCATTCCAACGTAAACTATCTTGATCAAGCCAATTAGAATAACTTTCAGGTAAAAGTAAAATAAGGACACTATTTTTAATTAAGGTACCTGCTAACATAGCAAAAGCATCCAGATTAAAACCATCAGTAGCATCAAAAATGGCATGCTTGAACTCTTGCCCAAGTAAAGATTTAGTTTGATTTGGATTAATATAATGGTGAATAGAGTCCGATAAATCAGTCTGCATAGTGACCGTAATCCAATCACCAGGATATTGATTAATTATAGCGTTAATTTGATTAAGTAATTGGGTACGACAACCTTGTAACACCCATAATTTTCTGGTGCTATTAGGATTTAGCATTAATTAACTTTTTCCAATTAGTAGTGACAATATACCAGCTGCAATTAATGGTCCAACTGGCACGCCTTTGAAAAAAGCAACCCCAATCAAGGTACCAATAATTAAACCATTAACAATAGTGGGATGTGCACCAATTAATGATATTCCTCGAGTACCTAACCATGACACCAAGATACCAACTAAAATCGCTAAAATCGATTGCCAAGTAGTAAATGATTTTAAAATTTCAGTGATTTTTAATGATCCATCAGCCAAAGGAACCATCATTGCTGCGGTTAAGATAACAATACCAATGGTTAAGCCATATTGATTTAAGAACGGAAAATAGGTTGCTAGTGGTGTTAATTTAAATAACAACAGTAGCAACACCGCAAAGGTCACTGTGTTATTATGCGTAATATAACACAGTGCAGCTAAACCTAATAAAAGAAAGAAAGAGATATCAAATTGGGCAAACATTAAAGTGGAACACCAATACGTTTGGCAACCTCTTCATAAGCCTCAATAACACCACCAAGGCCTTGACGGAAGCGATCTTTATCCATTTTTTTCAAGGTTTCTTTTTCCCATAGACGACAACCATCTGGCGAGAACTCATCACCTAAAGTAATTTCACCCTTAAATAAACCAAACTCTAACTTATAATCAACCAGAATTAAGCCCGCTTTATCAAATAGTTCAGTTAAAACGGTATTGATTTTAAAGCTAAGCTCCTTCATGGTAGCTAACTGTTCGTCAGTTGCCCAACCGAAGGATTTACAGTGTGACTCATTAACCATTGGGTCATGTAGTGCATCATTTTTTAAGAAAAGTTCAAATGTTGGTGGATTAAGGATTTTGCCTTCTTCAACACCTAAACGTTTAACTAATGAACCAGCAGCACGGTTACGCACCACGCATTCAACTGGTACCATATCAAGTTTTTTAACTAATACTTCATTATCTGATAATAGGGCTTCAACTTGAGTTGGAATACCTGCTTCTCGCAACTTTGTCATAATAAAATAGTTAAATTTATTATTCACCATCCCCTTACGATCTAACTGCTCAATGCGCAGTCCATCAAAAGCCGACGTGTCATTACGAAACTCAAGTATCAATAAATCAGGATTGTCAGTGGTGTAAACAGTTTTTGCTTTACCACGATAAAGCTCAGCCAACTTCTTCATGTTTATAACCTTATATCAAATTGCCAATAAATAATTAAGGAGCTATTCGCCCCTTAATTTCAAATCAAGTATTGTTACCTTATTGTATAATCTTCCATTATAGTATCAATAAAGTTAACCAAAAGTTACTCCACTATTGGGTTAAATAGGTTTTATGCTGTTTTAACTCGTTTAAATGATAAATAATCGGATCGTTAAATTAGCGATCGTTTCTGATGCCATCACGGATCTCATCTTTAAGATCTTCTTTCAATGCTTTATTTGGATCTGATTCTTTATCATCTTTTTTGTCTTCATCTGTTTTTTCTTTAACCGGTACGGTTCGTAGCGATTCAGGAGCGACATCATCCATTATTTGATTAAATAATCCAACGACATAACGCTGAACTTCGATCGGTTGCGACATAAGATTTTCATTACCGCGTGTTAATGTATCCAACACCATGGTAATTGTTTCTGTTTCACCCAATATTTGACGTTTAAAAATATATGATGCATCAACCGGTTGTTGTTCATCACCACGAGCAATAATAGAATTACCTGTTTTAATCGTATTATTGTCACTTGTGATAATCGAAATATTTTGTTTCGCTAATGAGTTTGGGATATTATTCCAAATACCATAACTAATTGGTGCATTGAACGTTACCGTTCCATTATTATAAATCACAAACGCATCATCAATTGTAGGAATCGGCACCGTCGGTGGACGAATATCAAGTTGTTTACCTAATGCACCTTCAATATCGTTGTTATCGACATAAAAATCACCGGCTTCTACTGGTACAGAAACACCTTCAGGAATAACTAACGCTTTTAAGGGCGGTGAGTTAAGGTAGTCATCATTACCTTCAACTTCTCGTTTATAACTTTGATCACTACTACAGCCAACAAGAAATATAGAAGCAAATGCAGATAAAATAGCTATTTTTTTAAAGGCTTTGCATTTTAATACAGTTTTATTCAACATAAATTCCTGCTTATAAATTAAGGGTTATAGTTAATTTTACAGTAAATTAGCATCTTTTAATGCTTGCTCAACTACCGGAATAGCTGCATCACTTAATGGGACTAATGGTAAACGTATAGTGCCATTTGCCATTAAACCTAATCGGGTACAAGCCCATTTTGCAGGAGTTGGATTAGGTTCAATAAATAAATTTGTATGTAACGCCATTAAAGTATCATTTAAAGCTCTAGCTTGTTGAATTTGATTATTAATTGCCAACTCATAAACCGTTGCTACTTGTTTGGCTGCCACATTCGCGGTAACAGAAATAACCCCATTACCCCCTAAAATAATGAAATCTAAGAAAGTTGCATCATCACCACTTAATAACTTAAACTCATCGCCAACCAATTTACGCGTTTTGTATACACGAGAAAGATCGCCTGTTGCATCCTTTAATGCCACAATATTGTTAATTTTTGCTAACCGACCTACAGTTTCTGGCTTAATATCACTACAAGTTCGACCAGGTACATTATAAAGGATTTGCGGTAATGCGGTATTCTCTGCGATAGCTTTAAAATGTTGGTATAGGCCTTCTTGGGTTGGTTTATTGTAATAAGGTGCCACAGTTAAACAGCCTACTACACCAATATTTTCAACTTGACGAGTTAATTCGATCGCTTCTTTGGTAGCATTTGAACCAGTACCAGCAATAATATTAATGCGACCATCAGCATAATCGATAGTCCGTTTAATAACATCAATATGTTCATGATGATTGAGTGTTGCGGATTCGCCAGTAGTTCCAACTGAAACAATAGCAGAAGTACCACTTTCAATATGATATTCGACCAATTTTTTTAAGCTTACATGGTCGACATTGCCTTTCGTATCCATTGGAGTTACAAGTGCGACCAGACTTCCTGTAAACATAAAGCGACCTCTCATATTTTTGGTTGTTAAAACAACTTAAAGATTAAAAAAACTGCGAATAAGTATGCGATATTTCTTATTTAAATTCAACATTTGTTATGCAGGATTATCAATATCAACGAAAATAATTTCTAACTCATAGTGTTCTGATAACCATTCGCCTAATTTTTTGATACCACAACGCTCAGTTGCATGATGACCAGCGGCATAAAAGTTAATACCATATTCACGAGCAATATGAATAGTACGTTCAGATACCTCACCAGTGAAAAATGCATCAACGCCTTGCTGAGCGGCTGATTCAATAAAATCTTGACCTCCACCACTACACCATGCAACTCGATTAATTACCGCTGGCGCATTATCTCCACAAAATAGCACTGAAGTTTGGCCATTATGCAATTTTTGCTCGAGTTTCTGTTTGAACTCAAGCGCAGTAAGTGGATTATTTAAAGTACCTTTGAATAACAGATCGCTAATATCCTCACGCTTATCAACTGCAATATCCAACATTTGCCCTAGCAATACATTATTACCTAAAACAGGATGGCCATCTAATGGCAGGTGATAACTATATAAATTAATATCATGTTTGAGTAAGGTTTTCATTCGATGATATTTAATTCCGGTAATAGTTTGTGGTTCATTCTTCCAAAAATAGCCATGATGAACCAACACCGCATCAGCATTAAGTTCTACGGCTTTATCTAACAATAATTGGCAAGCAGTGACCCCTGTCACAATTTTTTTAACTTCCGATCGTCCTTGAACCTGTAATCCATTTGGTGCATAGTCATGATATCTTGTCACTTGCAATTCATTATTAATGACTCTTTGAAGTTCAAATTGATGCAAAATAACCTCACTTTTTAAATTTAATCCGCTCTATGCATGAAAAACACAGATGGAATCAAACATTTTGAATTAATTAAACTTTTTTCACGCAAAAAACTAACTAACGACAAGCTAATTATAGTCGCTTTCTCAAAATATCTCACGTATATTATCGAAAATAGATTTCGATTTAACTATTGAAATTTATATTATACAAACATTGATATAAAGGATTTATTAAACAATGAAAACCCTCGGTGAATTTATTATTGAAAAACAAGCAGAGTTCCCTCATGCTACAGGAGAATTAACCGCCCTTATTTCGGCGATAAAATTAGGTGCTAAGGTTATTAATCGAGATATAAATAAAGCAGGATTAATTGATATTTTAGGCGAAAATGGTGCAGCAAATATTCAAGGTGAAAAACAGATGAAACTGGATGTTTTTGCTAATGAAACGTTAAAAAATGCACTTGAAGCTCGAGGAGTCGTAGCAGGTATAGCATCTGAAGAAGAAGATAATTTGGTTATTTTTGGTAAAGATCGCGCAACCGAAGGAAAATATGTCGTATTAATGGATCCACTTGATGGTTCATCAAATATTGATGTAAATGTATCGGTCGGTACAATTTTTTCAATTTATCACAGAATTACCCAAATAGGCACCCCTATTTCAGAACAAGATTTTTTGCAACCTGGTTATAAACAAGTCGCTGCTGGTTATATTATTTACGGTTCATCGACTATGTTAGTTTATACTACAGGTTGTGGTGTACATGCTTTTACTTATGACCCTTCATTGGGCGTTTTTTGCTTATCCCATGAAAATGTCCGTTTCCCAAAACAAGCAACTACCTATTCGATTAATGAAGGTTACTATTCTAAATTTCCTACCGGAGTAAAAAAATATATCAAGTATTGCCAAGAAGAGGATGATAAGACACATCGCCCTTATACTTCACGTTATATCGGTTCATTGGTGTCTGATTTTCATCGAAACCTATTAAAAGGTGGTATCTATATCTACCCTAATACAGCTCAATACCCTAAAGGTAAAATCCGCTTGTTATATGAAGCAAATCCAATGGCATTTTTAGCAGAACAAGCTGGAGGAAAAGCAACTAACGGATACCAACGAATTTTAGATATGGAACCAGAGCAATTACATCAACGTACACCATTTTTTGTAGGCATTAAATCAATGGTGGATGACGCCGATCGTTTTATGGCCGAATATAAAGATTGATACTTAGATGAATGATAAATTAATTTATCATTCATCATATTATTTAAATAACTTATTATTTAAATAACTTAGCCAGCATTTTGTAATTTATTGTTATGTTTTTTTATAGGTTTAAATATCATAATTAAATTAATCGTAATTGTTATTCAATTCCTTTAGCGAGACATTTAATATTTCCATATATAAAAAAAAACTTAGGTAATCTAAGCAAAATTTTCTCAAATAATATCTTAAGCTTCCTACGCTTCCATTTTTAATCAAAGCAAACTGGTTAAAAATTACGGTTAATCTAGTCGAAATAAGCAAAAACTGGCATAATAGCCGACAATTTTTGCAAAAATAAGACAATGTATTGTGCCAAACGCTAAATTATGTGAACGCTTTCGTGGTTTCTATCCTGTTGTAATTGATATTGAAACATCAGGCTTTGATCCTAATCAAAATGCAATTTTAGAAATTGCAGCTATTACGTTGAAAATGGATGAAAAGGGCTTTTTAGCACCCGATGAAACGCTACAATTCAATGTGAACCCATTTGAAAATGCAATTTTGGAGCCGACAGCTTTAGCATTTAATGGTATTGATCCTAATAATCCATTACGTGATGCAGTTGATGAAAAAGTTGCATTAGAAGCAATATTTAAACTCGTGAGAAATGGTATTAAGGCCAATAACTGTAGCCGCGCAGTTATTGTTGCTCATAATGCTCATTTCGACCATAGCTTTTTAATGGCAGCATCAGAACGAGCAGGCATAAAACGTAATCCTTTCCACCCTTTTGCTACTTTTGACACTGCTTCGCTTAGTGGATTAGTGTTTGGTCAAACCGTTCTCGCTAAAGCGTGTGAAGCAGCGGAAATACCATTCGATCATAAACAAGCTCATAGTGCCTTATACGATACCGAAAAAACAGCAATTTTATTTTGTGAAATTGTTAATCACTTTAAACGACTTGGCGGTTGGCCATTATCGCATAACGATCAGCAAACTAAAGCAGAAACTGAGCAGCCATTAGATTAAAAACAAAGTCAAAACTATAAATAAAAAAGAGAGTTGCGAACTCTCTTTTTTTACATACACTCTTTTTTACATACACTCTTTTTTTACATCCTGCTTTTTTACATACAAAATAAACAATTATGGTTTATGTTTTTCAGCAGTCTGTTTAATCAAGGTCTGCAATTCACCAGTCTGAAACATTTCTAACATAATGTCACAACCACCCACTAATTCACCTTCAACCCAAAGTTGTGGGAAAGTAGGCCAATTAGCATATTTTGGTAATTCAGCTCGAATATCGGGATTTTGTAAAATATCGACATAGGCAAAAGGTACGCCACATTGTGATAATACTTGAACCGCTTGTGCTGAAAATCCACAACTTGGTAATTTTGGCGACCCTTTCATATAAAGAAGAATCGGATTTTCGGCAATTTGTCGTTTAATCTTATCAAGCGTTGTCAATTCAGTTGTCATTAGGTTGATTCCTTAGTATGTCATAACAATAAGATTATTATTTTAACGTAGAATAAGAGCAAGTTATACAGGTTTATTTGTTTACTTTGATAGAAAAATATAAATTATGAGTTCCCTTTTTTCATAAATTTCTCGTTTAAAAAAGTGCTCTCCTCAAAATTTTTTGCATAACTAATATCAATTATTAACTTTGTTATAAAAAAAAATATAACTATATATAAATATATTATTTAACAGCTAAATTAAGTTTTTATATTATAATCACTTGCTTAATAATTTTAATAAACAAAAAAAACAATGCATAAATTAGCCAATCGACTCGATCACTTTTCTGATTCGGTTATCCGTCGGATGACTCGGATCGCTAATCAATATCAAGCAATCAATTTGTCACAAGGGTTTCCTGATTTTGACCCACCTAAGCCTTTAATTGATGCGTTAAAACAAGTTGCGGATGATGGTCCTCATCAATATGAAATCACATGGGGTTCAGCCGAGTTTCGCCATCTGTTAGCAAAAAAACAACAAAAATTAATGAATATTGATATCAATCCAGATGAAAATGTGCTGGTGACATGCGGTAGTACCGAAGCAATGATGTGCGCAGTAATGACAGTCTGTAATCCGAAAGATAAAGTGATTATCTTTTCGCCTTTTTATGAAAATTACGGCGCGGATGCTATTTTGTCTGATGCGACGCCAATCTATGTGCCGCTCATTCCACCTACCTTTGAATTTGATAAGCAACAACTACGACAAGCTTTTGAGCAAGGAGCCAAAGCGTTAATCTTATGTAACCCTAGCAATCCTTGTGGTAAGGTATTTACCAAAGCAGAACTTGACTATATTAGCCAACTAGCTATTGAGTTTGATGCTTACATTATTACCGATGAAGTTTATGAGCATATGGTTTATGCACCACATCAACATCTTTATTTAGCCAGTTTCCCTAATATGAAAGAGCGAACAATTTGCTGTAGCTCACTATCGAAAACCTATTCGATAACTGGCTGGCGACTTGGCTATATTATTGCTGATAAGAAAATTATTGATGGTTGTAAGATGATTCATGATTTTCTTACCGTTGGTGCTGCAGCACCATTACAAAAAGCTGCATGTGCTGGATTAGCTCTAGGTGAAGATTATTACCAACAATTAACCCAAATCTATACTGATAAACGTCGTTTATTTTTAAAGGGATTAGATGACTTAGGACTTACTTATTATGAACCTCAAGGTGCTTATTATGTATTAGTTGATATTTCAGAGATTAATCCTTTTAACACTGATTTTGAATTTTGCGAATGGCTAATTAAAGAGGTTGGAGTAGCTGCCGTACCAGGCTCCGCTTTTTTTAAGCACCCTGAATATCGCTATATTCGCTTCCATTTCGCAAAACAAGAACCAACGCTAATTGCAGCTTTAGAAAGATTATCCAAACTCAAGGAAAAATTATCATGTTTAAAAAACTAATTGTGGCTAGTTTAGCTATTTTATCGTCCCTAATTGTCTTAACTGGTTGTGACAATGCTAAAAAAGAAAATCAAATTACCGTAGGTGTTGCCGCTGGGCCATATGGGGATATGTTTAAACAAGCTATCGCACCAGGTCTTGAAAAGAAAGGTTATCAAGTAGAAATTCGTGAATTTAGCGATTATGTTCAACCAAACTTAGCACTTGCTAATAAAGAGATCGATGTTAATTTGTTTCAACATTTAACTTACCTTAATAACTTTAAACAAGCGCGCAATTTAGATATCACTGCTGTTGGCTTTGTACCAACTGCGGGGGCTGGAATTTATTCAAATAAAATCACTGATTTTTCACAGTTAAAACAAGGTGATCAAGTCACGATAGCTAACGACGTGACCAATGAAGCTCGAGCATTACGTATTTTAGAAGCTGCTGGATTAATTAAACTCGATCCAAATGTGGATAAAAATAATCTCACCCCTAACAACGTAATCGAAAATCGTTATGGTTTAAATATTGTACCTATTGAAGCACCACAAACACCACGTTCTTTAGATAGTGCTGTATTATCAGTAGTTAATGGCAATTATGCCATCGGTGCTGGATTAGATCTTTCAAAAGCACTTTATCAAGAAGTATTAGATAAAGATCTTAAAAATGTTATTGCGATTCGCAATGAATCTAAAGATAAATTAGGCAAAGACATTATCGAAGTACTTAAATCACCAGAATTTGCTCAAGTGATTAATGATAAAAATGGTATTTTCTATACCTTCCAAAAACCAGATTATCAGTTATTTTAATTATGCAAACTAACCCTTTAATTCAGGTAAAAGATGTTTCGGTTAGATTCGAAGCAAACCAACAAGTGATTGAAGCCGTAAAAAAGGTCTCATTTGATGTTAATCAAGGTGAGATCTTCGGTATTATCGGCTCGAGCGGTGCAGGTAAAAGTACATTAGTCAGAACCCTTAATCGACTTGCTGATCCCTCTTCCGGACAAATCATTATCAATGGCGTTGACATAAAAACCTTGCACGGTCGTCAACTGCAAGCATTTCGTTTTCAAGTTGGGATGATTTTTCAAAACTTTAATTTGGCGACATCGAAAACCGTCTATGAAAATATTGCATTTGTGCTCAAAGCAGCAGGAAAAAAAGGCGATACTGTAAAAAATAGAGTCAACGAATTACTTGCTTTAGTTGGGTTAAGTGATAAAGCTAATGCCTACCCTGCCGAACTCAGTGGTGGGCAAAAGCAGCGAGTTGGCATTGCTAGAGCGCTTGCCAATGATGCAAAAATTCTATTGTGTGACGAAGCGACCAGTGCATTAGATCCAACTACCACTAGCGCAATACTTGATTTATTAAAAGAGCTTAATCAAAAATTTGCATTGACCATAGTACTCATTACTCATGAAATCGATGTGGTTAAAAAGATCTGTCATCGAGTTGCAGTAATGTCACAGGGCGAAATAGTGGAAATGAATACTACTTTTAATCTGTTTGCCTGCCCTAAACAGCCCTTCACGCAAGAATTTCTCAATATTGATGAAAACACTCATTTACCTGATATCATCAAACAAAATGCCAAAGGTAAATTAGTGCGTTTGCGTTATATTAACGAAAACACTACCCAACCAATACTATATCAATCAGCAATTGAAACTCAAGTGGCATTCAATATCTTGCATGGTTTTATAGAGTATTTTGATAACCAAGCGTTAGGTAATTTGGTGATCGAAATTATTGGGGAACCTGATAATATTCAAAAACTGATAACAAAGTTAGCACAGCAAGAAGTTATTATTGAGGAAATAAATTAATGATAAAGCTCACCATTGCCGAAATGGCGCAAATGTTATGGCAAGCAGCTTACGAAACATTTATCATGGTAAGTTGGTCATTATTAGCTGGTCTAATATTCGGTACACTCATAGGTTTATTGCTGTTTTTAATGTCAAATCAATTCTTTTTCAAAAACAGAATTATCAATAGTATCGCTAATTTTATCATCAATGCCACTCGTTCAATTCCTTTTTTGATTTTAATGGTTACCGTACTACCTTTGGGAGCGTTACTCGTCGGTACGACTGTAGGCCCCAAAGCGGTAATTTTCCCTCTTTCACTTGCAGCTATCGCATTTTATGCTAGGTTAGCTGAAAATGCATTTAGTCAAATAGATAAAGGGGTGATCGAAGCAGCAGTAGCAAGTGGGGCATCGCATATCCGCATTATATTCGGTATTTTATTTCCAGAAGCGATGGCACAATTGATTCGACACGCAACGGTTACCACCATTTCGCTTATTAGTTTTAGTTCAATGGCAGGGGTTGTTGGCGGTGGTGGTATTGGTGATTTAGCCATTCGTTATGGGTATCAACGCTATGTAACCGAAATCCTCATTTTATGTATTATTATTCTTATTTTTATTGTGATGGTGATTCAATATCTTGGTGACAAGTTAGCTAACCACTTCGATAAAAGTTATAAATAGTTGGTAATTCAGCATGAACAAACTCACAGACATTATTACAGATCCTAAACGTATCATTGCAAAAAATGCTATTCCACAATCGCATTTAACTGATGGTTTAAAATTAAAATATGGCTATGCCGAGATATTAGTCTACCCCAAAACTACAGCAGAAGTAGCTGGCATTGTTAAATACGCTAATACCAACAATCTTAATATTACTACCCGTGGTGCTGGCACTAACTTAGTCGGTTCCACTATTCCTAATGGCGGTATTATTCTTGATTTATCGATGATGAATCATATTATTGAACTAGACAAGCAAACCTTCACCGTTACCGTACAATCGGGTATTTTACTGCAAGACCTGCAACAGTTTGTTGAACAACATGACCTTTTTTACCCGCCAGATCCGGGCGCTAAAAATGCCACCGTTGGTGGTAATATCAGTACTAATGCTGGTGGTATGCGGGCGGTAAAATATGGTGTGACTCGAGATTATGTGCAAGCAATTGAAGTTGTAATGGCTGATGGTAGTGTGTTAAATATTGGCAGTAAAAATGTTAAAGACAACACTGGACTAGCCTTAAAACACCTTTTTATCGGCAGTGAAGGTACTTTAGGTATTATCACACAATGTACTTTAAAACTGATAGCCAAACCAAAAGTATCACAAACTTTTATTGTTGGTTTTAACACTATTGAACAAGCTATTAATAGTATTACCACCGTGTTACATACCCTTACACCTACTGCATTGGAGTTTGTTGAACGTAAAGTTGCACAGTGGGGTGAACAGTACTCAGGCTTTAAATTCCCACTACCAAATAGCCAAGCTTATCTAATTATTATGCTTGATGGTTCCGATCTACAATCCATTGAACAACAACGCAAACAACTGCTAGCAAATTTAGGCGGGTGTGATTATTTTGTTGCCCAAGATAGCAATCAAACCAGTCAAATCTGGACGATTCGTGGTTCGCTAGTACGTGCAGTTGAAGCAATCACCGAACAAGATCCGATCGATATAGTGGTACCAATAAATCGCATTAGCGATTTTATCAATTTCACCAAACAGCTAGAAGCACAAACTCAAATGCGTATGTTAGCCTTTGGTCACGCTGGTGATGGTAACATTCATCTATGCATTTTGCGTGATAATCGTGATGACAAACAATGGCAATCTGATCTGCAAAACGTTCACCAAGCGCTTTATCAAAAATGTCTTGAATTAGGAGGATTGCCTTCAGCAGAACATGGCATCGGAACGGCGAAAGTAAGTTATTACAATGCTGCAATTCCTGAAGCAAATCGCCAATTAATGCGTGCAATTAAACAACAGTTTGATCCTAAAAACTTACTGAATAATCAGGTCTATATTACTGCAATTTAATTGTACAACTATTAATGTTCTAATAGTTTATAGTAGATATAATGATATTAATCAGAGTTAAAACGCTTATATAAGCGTTTTAATTATTTCATAGATAAATTTGAGAACAGCGAGTTTTAAATACTAAAAATCCATTTTAATTACTAACTAAAAAGCCTACACGGTAGTGAACTTTTCTTGGTTTTCTTAGTTTTCTTCTTATCATTTCTAAGCTACCTACACGGTAGTGAACGAGAACTAGATTGCATATGTTTAAAATTATTTTTTCTAAGCTACCTACACGGTAGTGAACGACAAGATCCAGAGGTTCGGTATTTGTCGAATTTTCTAAGCTACCTACACGGTAGTGAACTAGAATCCCATATACTATAAATGCAGTTGGCAAAAAGGCAAAGTCCATTTTTACCAATAAAAACCCTTTTTTTGAGCCATTTTTCAAAGTGTTGATTTTTAATAATTTTATTTTAAGTTAAAAAAAAGGGTTAGTAATAAGTAGGAATTTAAGTTTTAAAAACCCCTTTCCTCAATTTTTTTTAGTTCTTTGAGTTTCGGACGTTTTGTTGTTTTGCGGTTATTTTTATACGGTGATTACGTCCGAGTTAAGAGGGTTGGCGCCAACCCTCTTTACCATCTCCCGCGGCGACCACGCAAGTGGTCACGATGTGACTGCCTTCCGTCTTCGTTCGCTTTTAACGCTCCTTGCCAAACATCCCTGTTTGCCATGCTAACCTCACTCAGTTGTCAGCACATTGCCAATGTCGCGCCACAAAATCGCTTTTATCGCCCTAACGTTATTTTTCTTATCCTCAGCTTCAATACCTAAGAACTAAAAAATAATAGCTAAGGATAGACACAGACTCCGGGTGTTTGAAGATAATGCATCGCAATACTACCATCGTAACCGTTAACATAAAATCGATCATAGTGCCGATTATCAAGCAACTTGTCCCCCTTATCACTCGTTTCATAGCATTCTCTATAGTAGTATTCATTGTGGCCCACGAAGTTGGCACCCGTGTAATCGAACATCACCCCCCATTCCGAGAACAATCCTCCACCAATGCGACGCATGAAATAATTAGCACCTGACGAAGGCTTTGCACCTACTGGTCGTGTTCTACGTCCCCCCCCGCTACACTCGCTTGTATTCATTCCCCCACAAACCGCATTAGTTAATTCCTTGACCTTTGGAACACGGTATCCTCCAATCCTACTACACCAAGATGTTAATGTATTTTCGACGGGAGTATCATAGAAGTTGTCGGGATAAGTTGTTGCAATAGAACCACGATTAACAAACCACTGCTTTAACTCAAATCCATATTTGACCACCGCATTACCACTGCTATCTCGACCGACTAACTCAAATGTCTGCGGTAAAGATGGTCTGGCGATTCTACCTGGATTAGCTGATTCCCATTGATTAGGGTCTGTAACAGCAGGACCCGTTAGGGTGACTCGAACGCTGGTACTTGTTGAATCGGTCATCGTCGCCGTAATACCACCATGAGAAACCGGAGCCCAAGATAAGGCCTGAGTACTACCACTAATATCTAAATCAAAATATAAATTATTAGCACCAGTAGTCGGGAAGTTTAAATCATAAGACGACGGCGTAGCTGACTGGGTTAGAAAACCCTTATCAGGGTTCCATATGTCAGCAGGACCAGCAAAATTAAACCACCCCGAACGATCATAATTAACTCTTACTTGTTCCCTGTTACCAAATCTTAAATTAGGTCTTGCATAACAAATCGCTGGCGCTGCCTTAGGATTAATATAATAAGTGGCATTACCTACCGTAAAACGACTTTCATTAGGTACTCCATAACGTGTTGTTAATGTACCTTCACCATTAGATAAGGTTAATTTATATGGCGCTTTACAAATAGTCAGCACTTCATTACGGGCAACAACTTGATTATTTTTATCGACAATGGATAAATTTAAACTACCGGTAGCGGTGACACCATTAACTCCTTGACCATCGCCATCATCATCACCCCAATAATTATACGGTGTGCCAATAAGTGAACTTAATGCAATAGAATTAGTATTCCTTGGTACTAACATACCAATATCATTAAAACTCTGACCAATAACAGGTAAAATGATAGGATTGTCACTTGAATTATTGGTTGTCGGAGTAAATGTTCTACCATCAGAAAGGGATATCCCCAGTAGCGCTTCAGTATTTGTTACCCGAGTTCGACCTCCATCAAAGGTTAAATAAGGTGCTGAGCCATAAATAATATTGGTCGTTTTTGTGGTTAATGCATAATTAGTAAAAGAGATAGACTGTAAAACAACCACGGTTAATATGAAAACCATCGGCCGAGATAAAAAGACTAAACCAAGAAATTTTGAAAAATTTTGCGGAAACTTTGGAAATTTCGGAAATTGCGGAAATAATAAACTGCGGTTAAATAATGAACGATGTGCGCTTAACTTTAGAGAGGTGAATTTATAGGTTGGGCAGGTTGTGTGTTGTGTGTTGTGTGTTGAAAATTATAATCCATATCAGATGTCCTTGTCAATCCAATTTTATGATTTATTTAAAATTTTAAGCCTAATGGCATAAAATTTATCCATTCGTATAAATATGCTATAAAAGTATAGTGATTGCAAAAAACCATGCAACTTTTTTTGATGGTTTTATTGTTAACTTTTGTAAAGGTGAATGTAATATTACCTCTTAATTACGCCCTTAAAACCAATTTCGGAGAAACTTTAGGGGGACTTTTTGGTTTTAAAAACCCCGTTCCTCAAGTTTTTTGGTTACTAGCTGATGTTATAACTAACGTTAGCGATTTATTGGCGGGATTTTAGGCTTTAAAAACCCCTTTCCTCAAAATTTTTTAGTTCTTTATTTTTTAGTTCTTTGAGTTTCGGACGTTTTGTTGTTTGGTGGCTAGTTCTATGCGGTGATTACGTCCGAGTTAAGAGGGTTGGCGCCAACCCTCTTTACCATCTCCCGCGGCGACCACGCAAGTGGTCACGATGTGACTGCCTTCCGCCTTCGTTCGCTTTTAACGCACCGACTGTGATTTGTTCCTGACAAAGCACCGCCTTGGCAAACATCCCTGTTTGCCATGCTAACCTCACGCAGTTGTCAGCACGTTGCGAATGTCGCTAAATTAAATACACCAAACTTATTTGCCAAAATAAACTTTTATTATTGGAACTAGCTGATGTTATAACTAACGTTAGCGATTTATTGGATGGATTTTTGGGTTTTAAAAACCCCGTTCCTCAAAATTTTTTAGTTCTTTATTTTTTGGATTGTTTGAGTTTCGGACGTTTGCTGTTTTACGGTTGTTTCTATATGGCGATTACGTCCGAGTTAAGAGGGTTGGCGCGAACCCTCTTTACAATCTCCCGCGGCGACCACGCAAGTGGTCACGATGTGACTACCTTCCGCCTTCGTTCGCTGTTAACGCACCGGCTGTGATTTGTTCCTGACAAATCACAGCCTTGGCAAACTTCCCTGTTTGCCATACTAACCTCACTCAGTTGTCAGCACGTTGCCAATGTCGCGCCACAAAATCGTTTTTATCGCCCACTTCGTTAACGTCAACGCCATTGCCTTGGCTGGGCAATGATTGTTTAACATCCTAACGTTATTTTTCTTATCCTCGGCTTCAATACCTAAGAACTAAGAAATAATAGCTAAGGATAGACACAGACTCCGTAGGCGGAGTTGCTTCCATCATATATAAAGCCACCATAACCATCACAGTAAACCTTATGGTATCCCTGAACGTTGTTCTCACTCGTCTGATCACTCGTCCAATATCTACCACCTTCGTGGAACTGGTTTGCTCGGTCATTGTAATTGTAAAGGGACATTTCCCCCCATTCCGTGAACAATCCTCCACCAATGTGATTCAAGGCACGATAATCAGGTGACGAAGGCGTTGCACCTTCTGCACCTTGACACACATCTTGACTCTGCCCCCAAGCTGGTTGACAAGTCGCATTAGTTAAATCACTGGCCTTTGGGACACGGTATCCAAAACTATTACATTTAGATGATACAAAAGAATGGGAACCTCCATAGTCACCTCCAACAAACCACTGCTTTAACACAAAACCATATTTTACCACCGCATTACCACTTCTATCACGACCGACTAACTCAAATGTCTGCGGTAAAGATGGTCTGGCGATTTGACCTGAATTATTTGATTGCCATTGCGAGCGTGTAACAACAGGACCCGTTAGGGTGACTTTAGTGGTGTAATGGTCTCCATATGGATAGGTCACCGTCGCCGTAATACCACTATGCGTAACTGGCTTCCAAGATAAGTACTGGGTACTACCACCTATACGTAAATTAAAATACAACTTATTAGCACCCGTAGTCGGGAAGTTTAAACCATAAGACGATGGTGTAACTGACTGTGGTAGATACCCCCCCATACGCCTGTTCCAAACGGCATCAGAAAGCCCGTCAGTTCGATATCTGCCTGTGGCGTAAGGGCTTGCAGAACAAATGAATGGCGATGATTCTTTCTTAGGATTAATATAATAAGTGACGCTACCTGACGTAAAATAACTTTCATTAGGCACACCATAACGTGTTTTTAATCTACCGCTAGTATTAGATAAAGTTAATCTATATGGCGCTTGATTGGTACAAATAGTCAGTACTTCATTACGGGCAACAGCTCGATTATTTTTATCGACAATAGATAACCTTAAACTACCGGTAGCGGTGATACCATTAACTCCCTGACCATCGCCATCATCATCCCCCCAATAATTATAAGGTGTGCCAATAAGTGAACTTAATTCAATAGAATTAGTATCCGTTGGTACTAACATACCAATATCTGCAAAACTCTGACCAGCAACCGGTAACTCGATAGGATTAGTTGAACTCGAATTATTGGTTGTCGGAGTAAATGCTCTACCATCAGAAAGGGTTATCCCGAGTAGCGATTCGGTATTGGTTATCCGGGTACGACCACCATCAAAGGTTAAATAAGGTGCTGAGCCATAAATAATATTGGTCGTTTTTGTGGTTAATGCATAGTTAGAAAAAGAGATAGATTGTAAAACAACCACGGTTAATACCAAAACCATCGGCCGAGATAAATAGACTAAACCAAGAAATTTTGAAAAATTTTGTCGGAATTTAGGAAATTTGGGAAATTGTCGAAATAATAAACAACAGTGAAATAATAAACGGTGTGAGCTTAACTTTAGAGAGGTGAAATTATAGGTTGGGCAGGTTGCGTGTTGCGTGTTGCGTGTTGAAAATTATAATCCATATCAGATATCCTTGTCAATCCAATTTTATGATTTATTTAAAATTTTAAGCCTAATGGCATGAAATTTATCCATTCGTATAAATATGCTATAAAAGTATAGTGATTGCAAAAAACCATGCAACTTTTTTTGATGGTTTAATTGTTAACTTTTGTAAAGAAGAATACTGCTAGCCCGAAAACAGCATCGGTTATTTGTTGTTTATTAGAAATAATATCCCCTTTATCCCCTCTTAAAAAATCACCATTTTTAATATTAATAATTTGGAGATTAGGCTTTTGATTTTGACAATTTTATAATCGTTTTTAGAAGGTATTTTGCGTTTCAAAAACCCCTCTCCTCAAAATTTTTTAGTTCTTTTCGTTTCGGACGTTTGTTGTTTTGTGGTTGTTTCTATACGGCGATTACGTCCGAGTTAAGAGGGTTGGCGCGAACCCTCTTTACAATCTCCCGCGGCGACCACGCAAGTGGTCACGATGTGACTGCCTTCCGCCTTCGTTCGCTCTTAACGCTCCTTGCCAAACATCCCTGTTTGCCATGCTAACCTCACTCAGTTGTCAGCACATTGCCAATGTCACTCCACAAAATCGTTTTTTATCGCCCTAACATTATTTTTCTTATCTTCAGCTTAATACCTAAGAACTAAGAAATAATAGCTAAGGATAGACACAGAGTCCGCCGCCCCTTGTGGAGTAGTTCCAAGTATCGGGAGAAAACGAACCATAACGCGTGTTAACATAAAAAAACCTTTGTGTACTAATTACTATATCTTGCGTCCAATATTTAAACGTCCAAGTGCCGCCGGCGCCGGGCCGGAGCCGAGGCCGGGAAAGTTGGCACCAACGTAATCCTCCACCATCCCCCATTCCGAGAACAATCCTCCACCAATGTGACGCCGGAACCAAGGATCAGGTGACGAAGGCGTTGCCTCTACTACACCGTTACAATCGTCTTCTGAATTAAGTCCCCGACAAGATCCATTAGTTAAATCCCTGATATTTGGGAGATGGTATCCAATATTATTACACCAAGATTCCGCACTAGAATGGTTCTTTTCATTATTACCACTATGAACAAACCACTGCTTTAACTCAAATCCATATTTGACCACCGCATTACCACTGCTATCACGACCGACTAACTCAAATACCTGCGGTAAAGATGGTCTGTCGACTCTATCTGGATTTTCTGATACCCATTGATTAGGGTCTGTAACGGCAGGACCAGTTAGGGTGACTTTAACGCTGGTATTTGTTGAATCGGTCATCGTCGCCGTAATACCACCATGAGAAACCGTAGCCCAAGATAAGGCCTGATTACTACCACCAATATCTAAATCAAAATACAAATTATTAGCACCAGTAGTCGGGAAGTTTAAACCATAAGACGATGGCGTAACTGACTGTGGTAGAAAACCATTACGCCCTTGATAAATGGCATCAGAAAGATTACTCCCAATCCCCCATAAGTCAGGTCTTGCAAAACAAATCACTGGCGCTGCTTTAGGATTAATATAATAAGTGGCATTACTTGCACTAAAACGACTTTCATTAGGCACACCATAAAGTGTTTTTAATCTACCGCTATCACTAGATAAGGTTAATTTATATGGCGCTTTACAAATAGTCAGTACTTCATTACGGGCAACACGATTATCGTCTTTATCAACAATAGTTAATTTTAAATTACCGGTAACGGTAACACCATAATAAACTCCCTGACCATCACCATCATCATCCCCCCAATAATTATACGGTTTGCCAATAAGTGAACTTAATTCAATAGAATTAGAATGAGTATCCGTTGGTACTAACATACCAATATCCTTAAAACTCTGACCATCAACAGGTAAAATGATAGGATTGTCTCTTGAATTAGTGGTTGTGGGAGTAAATGTTCTACCATCAGAAA
>NZ_JACFQD010000011.1:0-35175 GCF_016101635.1 Gilliamella sp. M0320 | reverse complement strand
TTAATGATATTGGTATGTTAGTACCAACGAATACTGATTCTATTGCATTAAGTTCACTTATTGGCACACCTTATAATTATTGGGGTGATGATGATGGAGATGGTCAGGGAGTTAATGGTGTCACCGCTACCGGTAGTTTAAATTTATCTATTGTTGATAACTTCAATAATCCTGTTGCCCGTAATGAAGTACTGACTATTTGTAAAGCGCCATATAAATTAACCTTATCTAATGGTAGTGGTACATTAACAACACGTTATGGGGTACCTAATGAAAGTCGTTTTACGGCAGGTAATGCCACTTATTATATTAATCCTAAGGCATCATCGCCAGTGATTTGTTCTGCTAAACCTGACCCTATTACGTGGTACAACGATGATGATCCTGCGTATGACACTCCCAGTTATGATAAAGTTTGGGGTTATTTTACACGGTCAGTTACGCCATCGTCTTATGATTTAAACTTTCCGACTACGGGTATGAATAGGGTGATTTTTTATTTATATATTGGTGGTAATAATCAGGACTTATATTGGGAGCCAGTTTCTCATGGTGGTATTACGGCGTCGATGGATCTTTCAACAAAGACCAGCGTTAGAGTCGTGTTAAAAGGTCCTTGGGGTGGTGGTAGGGGTTGTTATTTAGGTCAAAGTATTGATAGACCATCTTTACCGCAGGTATTTGAGTTAGTTGGTCGTGATAGCAGTGGTAATGCGGTGGTCAAATATGGTTTTGTGTTAAAGAAATGGTTTGTCGAGTATTGTTATGGTCGTCGAAATTATGAAACCACATTGTCGTTGTGTTCAAGTATTGGTTATCGTGTACCTCAGGTAAAGGATTTAACTAACGCATCTATTGCGGATTGTGGATCTTATCCCTGTACCGGATTCGAACCAGCCGAACCTTTGTCACCTGATAATAATGCCCGGCGTCAAATTGGTGCCGGGCACTTCGCCGAGTGGGGTTTTACGGTCGGCCTTACCGACTCTGATGCATATCTTGTTTGGACGACTAATAATTATACGAATAGAGATACTGGTGAGTCTTACCCGTTTATCGTTGACCCATATGACGGTCGCATCTACGATGCGCAGAAATTAGACGGCACACCATTAAGAAATAAAAGAACTAACCCTGTTTGTGTCTATCCTTAGCTATTATTTCTTAGTTCTTAGGTATTGAAGCTGAGGATAAGAAAAATAACGTTAGGGTTTTAAAAAACGATTTTATGGTGCGACATTCGCAACGTGCTGACAACTGAGTGAGGTTAGCATGGCAAACAGGAATGTTTGGCAAGGCTGTGTTTTGTCAGGAACAAATCACAGCCGGAGCGTTAAGAGCGAACGAAGGCGGAAGGCAGTCACATCGTGACCACTTGCGTGGTCGCCGCGGGAGATTGTAAAGAGGGTTGGCGCCAACCCTCTTAACTCGGACGTAATCACCGTACAGAAACAACCGCAAAACAACAAAACGTCCGAAACACAAACAACTAAAAAATAAAGAACTAAAAAATTTTGAGGAACGGGGTTTTTAAAGCCCAAAAATCCATCCAATAAATCGCTAACGTTAGTTATAACATCAGCTAGTAACCAAAAAATTTGCGGAAAGGGGTTTTTAAAGCCTAAAAATCCCGTCCAAGTTTCTCCGAAATTGGTTTTAAGCGAGTAATTAAGCGGTAATATTACATTCACCTTTACAAAAGTTAACAATTAAACCGTCAAAAAAAGTTGCATGGTTTTTTGCAATCACTATACTTTTATAGCATATTTATACGAATGGATAAATTTTGTGCCATTAGGCTTAAAATTTTAAATAAATCATAAAATTGGATTGACAAGGATATCTGATATGGATTATAATTTTCAACACACAACACACAACACACAACCTGCCCAACCTATAATTTCACCTTTCTAAAGTTAAGCTCATACCGTTTATTATTTCACCGCAGTTTATTATTTCGACAATTTCCCAAATTTCCTAAATTTCCTAAATTTCAGCAAAATTTTTCAAAATTTCTTAGTTTAGTCTTTTTATCTCGGCTGATGGTTTTGGTATTAACTATGGTTGTTTTACCGTCTATCTCTTTTTCTAATTATGCATTAACCACTACAACGACCAATATTATTTATGGCTCAGCACCTTATTTAACCTTTGATGGTGGTCGTACCCGGATAACAAATACCGAAGCGCTACTCGGGATATCCCTTTCTGATGGTAGAAGATTTACTCCGACAACCAATAATTCAGAAAGAAATCCTATCGAGTTACCTGTTGTTGGTCAGAGTTTTAATGATATTGGTATGTTAGTACCAACGGATACTGATTCTATTGCATTAAGCTCACTTATTGGCACACCGTATAATTATTGGGGTGATGATGATGGCGATGGCGATGGTCAGGGCGTTAATGGTATTACAGCTACCGGTCGTTTAAATTTATCGATTGTTGATAAATTTAATCAACCTGTTGCCCGTAATGAAGTACTGACTATTTGTTCCGATAAAGCTCCTTATAAACTAACCTTATCTAATACTAACGGTAGATTAAAAACACGTTATGGTGTGCCTAATGAAAGTTATTTTACGGCAGGTAATGTCACTTATTATATTAAACCTAAGGGAACGGCAGCGATTTGTTTTGCAAGACCTAATTTAAAATATGGCGGTAACAGGGGCATTGACGAAGTAAGAGATGAACGTAATTTTGCTGGTCCTGCTAACATATGGAACCGTGATAAGGGTTTTCTAACAAAATCATTTACGCCATCGTCTTATGGTTCAAACTTCCCGACTACTGGTGCTCATAATTTGTATTTTGATTTAGATATTGTTGGTAATAATCAGGCCTTATCTTGGGCTCCGGTTTCTCATGGTGGTATTACGGCGACGATGACCAATTCAACAAGTACCCGCGTTCGAGTCACCCTAGCAGGTCCTGTTGCTACACCATCGCAATGGCAATCAGAAAATCCAGGTAGAATCGACAAACCATCTTTACCGCAGGTATTTGAGTTAGTCGGTCGTGATAGTCATGGTAATGCGGTGGTCAAATATGGATTTAAGTTACAGAAGTGGTTTGTTAATCGTGGTAAAGGTAGGTACGATTATTCTAGTATATCATCTTGGTGTAATAATATTGGATATCGTCTCCCAGAGGTCAAGGATTTAACTAATGCGACTTGTCGAACAGGTTCATGGGAAACAGGTGCATGGGGTTGTCAAGGTAAAGCTGAATTAGTAGGGGCAAAGCCTTCATCACCTGTTAATAGTTACATGCGTCACATTGGTGCAGGATTTTTCTCGGAATGGGGGAATATGAACGATTACACTGGTGCCAACTTCAACTTTGATTACTATATGAATTACTATTTGACGAGTGATAAGACGAATGATAGTAAATATCCCTTTTTTGGGATTAGCTGGGACATGGGTAGTGCGAATTACGATATTTTGACGATGCTCGTCGGAGTCTGTACCTATCCTTAGCTATTATTTCTTAGTTCTTAGGTATTGAAGCTAAGGATAAAAAAAATAGTGTTAGGGCGATAAAAAGCGATTTTGGGCGCGACATTCGCAACGTGCTGACAACTGAGTGAGGTTAGCATGGCAAACAGGGATGTTTGGCAAGGAACGTTAAGAGCGAACGAAGGCGGAAGGCAGTCACGTAGTGACCACTTGCGTGGTCGCCGCGGGAGATTGTAAAGAGGGTTGGCGCCAACCCTCTTAACTCGGACGTAATCGACGTATAAAAATAACCGCAAAACAACAAACGTCCGAAACTCAAACAACCAAAAAAATTGAGGAACGGGGTTTTTGAAACTTATAATTCCTACTTATTGCTAACCCTTTTTTTTAACTTAAAATAAAATGATTAAAAATCAATATATTAAAAAATCACTTAAAAAAAGGGTTTTTATTGGTAAAAATAGACTTTGCCTTTTTGCCAACAACATTTATAGTATGTGAGATTCTAGTTCACTGCCGTATAGGTAGTTTAGAAACGGCTAGCTTACGGCTCGATGCTTCAGTGTCGGTTCACTACCGTGTAGGTAGCTTAGAAAAACGGAGTACTTTATGAAAACTACAGTAGTTAGTTCACTACCGTGTAGGTAGTATAGAAATATATAAGTGGCGGTATAATCAAGAAATACACTGCTTATTGAGTAGGTTAAAAATGGTGATTTTTTAAGAGGGGATAAAGGGTATATTATTTCTAATAAACAGCAAATAATCGATGCTCTTTTCGAGCTATTAGTGTTCTTCTTTACAAATGTTAACAATTAAACAGTTAAAATAAGTTGCATCGAGTTTTTTCAATCACTATAATTTTTGAACTATATTTATACAAATGGATAGATTTTATACTTTTTAGTATAAAATTGTAAATAAATCATTAATTTAATTGACAGGAATGTCGGATATGTGTTATAATTTACAACACCAAACACCAAACACCAAACCTGCCCAACCCATAATTTAACCTTTCTAAAGTTAAGCTCACACCGTTTATTATTTAATCGCAGTTTATTTTTTCAACAAATTCGGCAAAATTTTTCAAAATTTCTTAATTTAGCCTTTTTATTTCGGCCGATGGTTTTTGTATTAGCCTTGGTTGTTTTACAGTCTATTTCTTTCTCTAATTATGCATTAACCACTAAAACGACCAATATTATTCATGGCTCAGCCCCATATTTAACCTTTGATGGTGGTCTTACTCGGGTGACAAATACCGAAGCTCTGCTTAGAATATCCCTTTCCGATGGTAGAACATTCACTCCTAAAACCGCTAATTCAAGTGACAATCCTATCGTTTTACCTGTTGCTGGTCAGAGTTTTGCGGATATTGGTATGTTAATGCCAACGGATACTGATTCTGATTCTATTGCATTAAGTTCACTTATTGGCACACCGTATAATTATTGGGGGGATGATGATGGTGATGGAGAAGGAGTTAATGGTATTACCGCTACCGGTCGTTTAAGGTTATCCATTATTGATAAAAATTATGATTCTGTTGCTCGTAATGAAGAGCTGGATATTTGTAACGCACCATATAAATTAACCTTATCTAATAGTGAAGGTACATTAACAACACGTTATGGTATACCTAATGAAAGTCGTTTTGAGCCAAGGACTGCCACTTATTATATTAATCCTAAAGCAGCGCCAGTGATCTGTTATGTTAAACCTAACTTGTTTTGGGGTTATGGATTTTATGCCGGTCCTGCTAACATATGGACGGAGTATAAAGGTTTTATTCCTCAGTCATTTACGCCATCGTCTTATGGTTTAAACTTCCCAACTACTGGTGCTCATAATTTATATTTTGATTTAGATATAGGTGGTAATAATCAGGACTTATCTTGGGCGCCTGTTTCGCATGGCGGTATTAAGGCGACGATGACATCTCCAACAAAGACCCGTGTTCGAGTCACCTTAACAGGTCCTGCCGTTACAGACTCTAAGCAACAGAGTTCAGATAATCCAGATGAAATCGACAGACCCACTTTGCCGCAGACATTTGAGTTAGTTGGTCGTGATAGCAGTGGTAATGCGGTGGTCAAGTATGGTTTTGTGTTAAAGCAGTGGTTCGTTAGCCGTGGTACGAGTAAGTACAAATATTCAAGTGTATCATCATGGTGTACAAAAATTGGTGATTATCGGGTGCCTGCGGTTAAGGATTTAACTAATGCGACTTGTAATGATGCAGTTCATTATTGTCGAGGTGCCGTTGGCGCTACACCATCGTCATCAGGTAATGGTTACCAGCGTCAAATTGGAGCAGGGTTTTTCACGGAGTGGGGGAGCATGAGAAACCATTACAGTGATGCCTTTTTCCGCTCCATATACTTTTGGACGAGTGATGCAACTGGTAATACCCAGTTCTCCGTTAAAGGGGAGAATGGTGAAATAATGCGCGCTTCTGAGATGCTCAGTTCGAACGCCGATGACGGGCTTGATGGGGTTTGCGTTTATCCTTAGTGCTTATTTCTTAGTTCTTGAACTAAAGAGCTAGATATAAGAAAAATCATGTTAGAACGTTAAAGAATCATTGCCCTGCCAAGGCAATGGCGCTGACGAAGAGTGCGTTAAGAGCGAACAAAGGCGGAAGGCAGTCACATCGTGACCACTTGCGTGGTCGCCGCGGGAGATGGTAAAGAGGGTTGGCGCCAACCCTCTTAACTCGGACGTAATCACCGTATAAAAATAACCGCAAAACAACAAAACGTCCGAAACTCAAACAACCAAAAAAGTTGAGGAAAGGGGTTTTTAAAGCCCAAAAATCCCCCTAAAGTTTCTTCGAAATAGGTTTTAAGCGAGTAATGAAGAGGTAATATTACATTAAACTTTACAAAAGTTAACAATTAAACCATCAAAAAAAGTTGCATGGTTTTTTGCAATCACTATACTTTTATAACATATTTATACAAATGGATAAATTTCATGCCATTAGGCTTGAAATTTTAAATAAATAATTAAATTAGATTGACAAGGATATCTGATATGTATTATAATTTTCAACATCCAACATCCAACATCCAACCTGCCCAACCTATAATTTCACCTTTCTAAAGTTAAGCTCATACCGTTTATTATTTCAGCAATTTCCGAAAGTTCCGCAAAATTTTTCAAAATTTCTTGGTTTAGTCTTTTTATCTCGGCCGATGGTTTTGGTTTTAACCGTAGTTATTTTACAATCTATCTCTTTTTCTAATTATGCATTAACCACTAAAACGACCAATATTATTTATGGCTCAGCTCCTTATTTAACCTTTGATGGTGGTCGTACCCGGGTAACAAATACCGAAGCGCTACTCAGGATATCCCTTTCTGATGGTAGAACATTTACTCCCACAACCAATAATTCAAGAGACAATCCTATCGTTTTACCTGCTATTGGTCAGAGTTTTAATGATATTGGTATGTTAGTACCAACAGATACTGATTCTATTGCATTAAGTTCACTTATTGGCACACCTTATAATTATTGGGGGGATGATGATGGAGATGGTCAGGGAGTTAATGGCGTCACCGCTACCGGTAGTTTAAATTTATCTATTGTTGATAGATGGAATTATCCTGTTGCCCGTAATGAAGTGCTGGATATTTGTAGCGCACCATATAAATTAACTTTATCTAATACTAGCGGTAGATTAACAACACGTTATGGTATACCTAATGAAAGTCGTTTTAATGCAGGTAATGCCACTTATTATATTAATCCTAAGACATTGTCAGCGATTTGTTTTGTAAGACCACTTGCAGTTGGATTTGATTTTGGGGGGCTTTCTGATGACATTTATAACAATGATAAGGGTTTTCTACCACAGTCAGTTACACCATCGTCTTATGGTTTAAACTTTCCGACTACTGGTGCTCATAATTTGTTTTTTGATTTATGGTTTGGTGGTGTTAGTCAAGCCTTATCTTGGGCGTCGGTTTCTCATGGTGGTATTACGGCGACGATTACGCCCTATTCAAATACCAATGTTAGAGTCACCCTAACGGGTCCTGTTGTTACAGACGCTAATCAATGGCAATCAGAAAATCCAGGTAGAATCGCCAGACCATCTTTACCGCAGACATTTGAGTTAGTCGGTCGTGATAGTAGTGGTAATGCGGTGGTCAAATATGGATTTGTGTTAAAGCAGTGGTTTGTTAATCGTGGTAATTATGCAAGTACCCATTCTAGTATAGAATCTTGGTGTAATAAGATTGGAGGATACCGTATGCCTAAGGTCATGGATTTAACAAATGCGACTTGTCAGGGAGAAGGGTCAAATGCTGACTGTCAAGGTGCAGTTGGTGCAACGCCTTCGTCACCTGATAATAGATATCGTCGTCACATTGGAACAGGATTGATCTCGGAATGGGGGCGGATGGACTATTACGCTAATGCCTACTTTACAGGCGACTATGCGACGCAAGATAGGAGGGTGGGTAGTAGTCGAGCGTCTTTTTATACTGTTAGCGCGTATTATGGTGACTTGTATAGTAGGGAATATGCCTCCAGCACATTCTCCGGACTCTGTGTCTATCCTTAGCTATTATTTCTTAGTTCTTAGGTATTGAAGCTGAGGATAAGAAAAATAATGTTAGGGTGATAAAAAACGATTTTGTGGCGCGATATTAGCAATGTGCTGACAACTGAGTGAGGTTAGCATGGCAAACAGGGATGTTTGGCAAGGAGCGTTAACAGCGAACGAAGGCGGAAGGCAGTCACATCGTGACCACTTGCGTGGTCGCCGCGGGAGATTGTAAAGAGGGTTCGCGCCAACCCTCTTAACTCGGACGTATTCACCGCATAGAACTAGCCACCAAACAACAAAACGTCCGAAACTCAAACAACCAAAAAAATTGAGGAACGGGGTTTTTAAAGCCAAAATCCATCCCATCACTAACCCTTTTTTTTAACTTAAAATAAAATGATTAAAAATCAATATGTTGAAAAATGGCTCAAAAAAAGGGTTTTTATTGGTAAAAATGGACTTTGCCTTTTTGCCAACAACATTTATAGTATATTGGATCCTAGTTTACTACCGTGTAGGTAGCTTAGAAAATTGGTGCTCTTTCAGTCGGTATTACGTCCAGGTTTACTACCGTGTAGGTAGTTTAGAAATACACCGCTTATTGAGTAGGTTAAAATGGTGATTTTTTTAAGAGGGGGGATAAAGGATCTATTATTTCTAATAAACAGCAAATAACTGATGCTGTTTTCGAGTTATCAGTGTTCTTCTTTACAAAAGTTAACAATAAAACCATCAAAAAAAGTTGCATGGTTTTTTCCAATCACTATACTTTTATAGCATATTTATACGAATGGACAAATTTTATGCCATTAGGCTTAAAATTTTAAATAAATCATAAAATTGGATTGACAAGGATATCTGATATGGATTATAATTTTCAACACGCAACACGCAACACGCAACCTGCCCAACCTATAATTTCACCTCTCTAAAGTTAAGCTCACATCGTTTATTATTTCACTGCAGTTTATTATTTCAGCAATTTCCAAAATTTCCGCAATTCCGGCAAAATTTTTCAAAATTTCTTGGTTTAGCCTGTTTATCTCGGCCGATGGTTTTCATATTAACCGTGGTTGTTTTACAGTCTATCTCTTTTACTAATTATGCATTAACCACTAAAACGACCAATATCATTTATGGTTCAGCACCTTATTTAACCTTTGATGGTGGTCGTACCCGGGTAACAAATACCGCAGCGCTACTTGGGATATCCCTTTCTGATGGTAGAACATTTACTCCGACAACCAATAATTCAGAAAGAAATCCTATCGTTTTACCTGTTGTTGGTCAGAGTTTTGCGGATATTGGTATGTTAGTACCAAGGAATACTATATCTATTGGATTAAGTTCACTTATTGGCGCACCGTATAATTATTGGGGTGATGATGATGGTGATGGTCAGGGAGATAATGGTGTCACCGCTACCGGTAGTTTATGGATATCCATTGTCGATAAAAATAATCAAGCTGTTTCCCGTAATGAAGTACTGACTAGTTGTAAAGCGCCATATCAATTAACCTTATCTTATGGTAGTGGTAGATTAAAAACACGTTATGGGGTACCTAATGAAAGTCGTTTTACGGCAGGTAATGCCACTTATTATATTAATCCTAAGGCATCGCCAGTGATTTGTTTTGCAAGACCTGACCTAGGAGAGAGAGCCACAAGGCAAGGTCTTTCTGCTGCCGTTTGGAACCCTGATAAGGGTTTTCTAACACAGTCAGTTACGCCGTCGTCTTATGATTTAAACTTCCCGACTACTGGTGCTAATAATGTGTATTTTGATTTAGATATTGGTGGTAATAATCAGGCCTTATCTTGGGCTCCGGTTTCGCATGGTGGTATTACGGCAACGATGACCGATTCAACAAGTACTAGCGTTCGAGTCACCCTAACGGGTCCTTTTTCTACACGCTCGCAATGGTTTTTACGTAATCCAGGTGAAATCGCCAAACCCTCTTTACCGCAGGTATTTGAGTTAGTTGGTCGTGATAGCAGTGGTAATGCGGTGGTCAAATATGGATTTAAGTTAAAGCAGTGGTTTGTTAATCGTGGTGATTATGAATCTTGGTCTGGTGCAACACCTTGGTGTACTAATATAGGATATCGTATGCCTAAGGTTCTAGAATTAACTAATGCGTCTTGTCGCGGAAGGAATAGTGGTTCTTGGTGCCAAGGTGCAGTAGGGGCAACGCCTTCGTCACCTGATAATTATTTACGCCGTCACATTGGTGGTGGATTGCTCGCGGAATGGGGGTGGATGTTCTATTACAGGGATTCTAATTTCTTCATCGCCGGCGGCGGCTATCGGACGGCTGATCGGAATAATAACCCAACAACTAGTGTCGAGAAATATTTTTCGGTTGAAGGGGATGGTTCAGTGAAGGGTTCTTCGACCCCCCCCCTCGAAGTCTGTGTCTATCCTTAGCTATTATTTCTTAGTTCTTAGGTATTGAAGCTAAGGATAAGAAAAATAACGTTAGGGCGATAAAAACGATTTTGTGGTGCGACATTCGCAATGTGCTGACAACTGAGTGAGGTTAGCATGGCAAACAGGGATGTTTGCCAAGGTTGTGTTTTGTCAGGAACAAATCACAGCCGGTGCGTTAAGACCGAACGAAGGCGGAAGGTAGTCACATCGTGACCACTTGCGTGGTCGCCGCGGGAGATGGTAAAGAGGGTTGGCGGCAACCCTCTTAACTCGGACGTAATCAACGTATAAAAATAACCACAAAACAACAAAACGTCCGAAACTCAAAGAACCAAAAATTTTGAGGAACGGGGTTTTTAAAGCCAAAATCCATCCAATAAATCGTTAACGCTAGTTATAAAATCAACTAGTAACCAAAAAATTTGAGGAACGGGGTTTTTGAAGCCTAAAAATCCCCCTAAAGTTTCTTCGAAATAGGTTTTAAGCGAGTAATGAAGAGGTAATATTACATTCACCTTTACAAAAGTTAACAATTAAACCATCAAAAAAAGTTGCATGGTTTTTTGCAATCACTATACTTTTATAGCATATTTATACGAATGGATAAATTTTATGCCATTAGGCTTAAAATTTTAAATAAATCATAAAATTGGATTGACAAGGATATCTGATATGGATTATAATTTTCAACACGCAACACGCAACACGCAACCTGCCCAACCTATAATTTCATCTTTCTAAAGTTAAGCTCATACCGTTTATTATTTCACTACAATTTATTATTTCAGCAATTTCCAAAATTTCCGAAATTCCGGCAAAATTTTTCAAAATTTCTTGGTTTAGCCTTTTTATCTCGGCCGATGGTTTTGGTATTAACCGTAGTTGTATTACAGTCTACCTCTTTTGCTAATTATGCATTAACCACAAAAACGACCAATATTATTTATGGCTCAGCACCTTATTTAACCTTTGATGGTGGTCGTACCCAGGTGACAAATACCGAAGCACTACTCAGGATATCGCTTTCTGATGGAAGAACATTTACTCCGACAACCAATGATTCAAGTTTTTTCAATCCTATCGTTTTACCTGTTGCTGGTCAGAGTTCTACGGATATTGGTATGTTAGTACCAACGGATACTAATTCTATTGCATTAAGTTCACTTATTGGCACACCTTATAATTATTGGGGGGATGATGATGGTGATGGTCAGGGAGTTAATGGTGTCACCGCTACCGGTAGTTTAAATTTATCTATTGTTGATAAATTCAATAATCCTGTTGCCCGTAATGAAGTACTGACTATTTGTAAAGCGCCATATAGATTAACCTTATCTAATGGTGAAGGTACATTAAAAACACGTTATGGTGTGCCTAATGAAAGTCGTTTTAGTGCTAGTAATGCCTCTTATTATATTAAACCTAAGACAGCGCCAGTGATTTGTTATGCACAACCTGACTCACATTACGGTAATGGTATATATGCTGGTCCTGCTTCCATTTGGAACCCTGATTGGGGTTTTCTACCACAGTCAGTTACACCATCGTCTTATGGTTTAAACTTCCCGACTACTGGTGCTAATAATTTGCTTTTTGATTTAGATATTGGTGGTGTTAGTGAAGCCTTATCTTGGGCTCCGGTTTCTCATAGTGGTATTACTGCTACTATGATCAATTCAACAAGATACCATATTCATGTCACCCTAACAGGTCCTGTTGCTAAAGACTATCAATTGCGTTCAGATAATCCAGGTGAAATCGCCAGACCATCTTTACCTCAGGTATTTGAGTTGGTCGGTCGTGATAGCAATGGTAATGCAGTGGTCAAATATGGATTTGAGTTAAAGCAGTGGTTTGTTAATCGTGGTTTTTATGAAACTACCCATTCTAATATGGAATCTTGGTGTAATAAGATTGGATACCGTCTCCCAAAGGTCAGTGATTTAACTAATGCGTCTTGTCAGGGAAATAATTCAGAGAAATGTGGAGATTATGCAAATGAAATAGTAGGGGCAACGCCTTCGGCACCTAATAATTCATATATGCGTCACATGGGTGCAGGATTTTTCGCGGAATGGGGGAGGGTGGAATATTACTTAGTGACCTTCTTCTTCGGAGGCGACTATTGGACGCAAGATAGGGCGGGTAGTAGTCAAGAGTTTTTTACGGTTGACTCGGCGTATGGTTGGGTGGGTCACGCTGATAGGGAATATACCAACGTCAGAGGACTCTGTGTCTATCCTTAGCTATTATTTCTTAGTTCTTAGGTATTGAAGCTGAGGATAAGAAAAATAACGTTAGGACATTAAACAATCATTGCCTTGCCAAGGCAATGGCGTTGACGCTGACGAAGTGGGCAATAAAAGCGATTTTGTGGCGCGACATCCGCAATGTGCTGACAACTGAGTGAGGTTAGCATGGCAAACAGGGATGTTTGCCAAGGCGGTGCTTTGTCAGGAACAAATCACAGCCGGTGCGTTAAGAGCGAACGAAGGCGGAAGGCAGTCACATCGTGACCACTTTCGTGGTCGCCGCGGGAGATTGTAAAGAGGGTTCGCGGCAACCCTCTTAACTCGGACGTAATCACCGTATAGAAACAACCGCAAAACAACAAAACGTCCGAAACTCAAAGAATAAAAAAATTTTGAGGAACGGGGTTTTTGAAGCCCAAAAATCCCCCCTAAAGTTTCTCCTAAATTAGTTTTAAGGGCGTAATTAAGACATAATATTACATTAAACTTTACAAAAATTAACAATTTAACCGCCAAAATAAGTTGCATGGTTTTTTCCAATCACTATACTTTTATAGCATATTTATATGAATGGATAAACTTTATGCTTAACGGCATAAAATTGTAAATAAATCATTAATTTAGTTGACAGGAATGTCGAATATGTATTATAATGTACAACACCAAACACCAAACACCAAACACCAAACACCAAACCTGCCCAACCTATAATTTAATTTCAGCTAATTACCTTAATTCAAGTTTACTTTTTCACGATAGTCTATATTTTCACAGAAAATCCAAGTTAATATCTAATCTTAGTCCATATCGATTTAGCCAAAGAGCAGAAAAAACAAACCAATGTTTAGTTCAGCTTTCTCATTGTAGAAATTTCACCGCCAATACAATACGATGTATTTTGTCTTTGACAAATTCTTCATTATTATCCGTTTGTTTACCTCTGGTTAAAACGTTTATTTATATTTTATTTATTTTATGCTTTTTAGGTGTCAGTCAAAAAAGCCAAGCACTCACAGCGCAAAGTATAAATGTCATTATTGGTAATAAACCAAGCGTTGTCGATATTGAAAGTGCATCAAAAAAGCATGGTTTTACTGTTAATAATGTTTTATATAGTTCATATACCAATAACTTAAGTGACACAAAAATCAATCAGTTTAATGGTAATTTAACAATTAATGACTTTATTATTAAAGACTATTCAATAAATGACTTAGATATAACGGCTAATTATGATGATACCGATGGTGATGGTATTCGCAATAACACTCCGTTCACCGTAGAAAAAACAACCTATAGTTGGTTTGATAATAAAGGGATAAAAATCGAAAATAATGAAAAAATAATTGGTTGTGGTAGTGACATTTCTATGCCGTTAACTTTAACTATTACAACTAAAGTAAAAACCTATTCCGAATATGGTATTCCGAATGAAAGCGAATATTTTGATATCACTCAAAAATACAAAATTATGACTAAATCTGAAATTTGTTATGCCAAACCTTATGGAATGATACTGTATCCACAATATGCTTGGGGAAGTGTTAGACCTATATCATATAAAGGAAGTCTTGATTGTATTTTATCTGGTTATGCTGATAATGAATTTGAATCATCACTTTTAGATGACAGTAAACATTGGATTAATGGTTGGAATAAAGATAGCAATCGAGTAAGAGATAGCTATTGTGGTGGCGGTTATGATGCTACAGTTTTTGATCCTGAAAATGGTTTTAAAGTATCGGCGGTACCGCACTTTCCAACAACTGGTTTTCCTGGCGCAAAATTTCAATTAGTCATGACTGGTCATCAAGAGGATTTTGAATATACCTTATCGGCAACGCCAAATGATAGTGTTACGGTTGATAAACAAGGTAATGTTATGTTGGTTAAAAAACCGATAGGTCCCGTCACCATAACTGCAAAATTTAAATATGATCGACAAGTTCCTGAACAAAATTATACTTTTAATTTAACCGGTATATGGGCGGTACCATATGGGAATGACTTTTATACTTATCAGCAAACGGTTAATTTATGTGGTGGAGAAGCGAATATTCCGTCAAGGACTGAAATGTCAAATTCTCCAAATGCACCAATGTCATGGACAGAATTGCCACTTGAATGGGATGCTTTTACTCGTACTATAGGACAAGGGCTTTTGAGTGAATGGGGTATGACAATTAAGAATACTTATCCTGATTCAAATTGGTTTAGTGGACTTTTGTGGTTTTATTCTCGAGATAAATATATTGTTCCTGAGGGTGCTTCAAAAGAATTTTTTGATAGATTTGCCATTGATGCTTGGATAGGTCAAATTAAAGTCTGGGAGAAATCAAAAAATTTACACGCAGTTTGTAAACAATAAAAAAGTCTATTAATGAATATTATTAATTAAATGAAGATATATTGGCATCCGCCAATCGAAGTCGTACTTGCTACTCTCGCCAATTAAGTTATCGAAATAATGGATAATGGAACGGTGAAATTAATGATGAATGAGTGGCATGGTTAATGACTGGAATGCGATAACGTAATATTTACTTCAGTGCTCAGGCTATCTGGGTAGTGATTGGGATTCTTATTATTACTTAACCGTTAGTCAAGCAGGCAATGCAACCGTTTTAAATAAGTCAAAAAAAGTATAGAGTTTATTTATAAAAAAGAAGATGAGTATTAATAGAATATATTTGTATTCCATAAATAGACTTTGCCATTCGTAAAGAATTATCATATTGTACTGATGTTTCTAACAATGAATTTAATTTCGATTTTGCAGAAACATCATGACATCCATTTACACATAAATTAATTTCAGAAATTCGTTATAAGGGCGTCAGCAAAAGAGTCAAATAATTAAAAAATAGTACTTGTTATTGGATTATTTTATAATAAAAAATTCTTCAACAATCTAATATTAATCTCCTCACTATAAGGGATTATTATAAAAAATCATTAATAATCTGATTATTAAATTTTTACAACGCATTGCAAAAAAATAATATTTGAAAAACACTATTGGTTCGATAGTGAGCAATCAGCATCATTTTAAAATGTTGTTTTCAACATTTTAGGCAAATTTATTATTAGACATGAGGAATAAGGATGAGTAAATTTCTAAAAATATTATTAACCATGGTTGTTAGTCTATTAATGATCTCGTGTGCACAAAGGGCTAATTTAGTCACAAATAAGGATTCATTAGCTACATACACACAATATTCTGATATTGAACCCAGAGGTAAACAACCCAAAGCTAGAATTACGGTAATTCAAGTCGGTTCAAGAGATTTTAGAACTTTAGGATTACAAGTTTATAATCAAGAAAAGCGAGATGAATCTGGCTATTTAACTTATTATCTATTTGGTAGTAAATTTTATGCTGATAAAGTTGCCGATATACCGGGAATAGTTGTTCCTGACGATTTAGTTCAACCAATTAATCAACTGAATATTCGACCCGGCAAAGCTTTCATTTTTACTACCTCGGTTGGTAAATATAAAAGGGTTGAGCCAGGCTGGTTTAAACGAGGTTATACTGAAAGAATTACCTGTAAGTGGAATGATAAAAAATTAGTTTTTATACCAAAAGAAGGTAAAGATTATTTATTATCGATTGGGGCAATACCGACCCAAGAGGAAAAAAAATTCCTATGTATATTAAAGTTACAAGAATGGGATAAGAAAACTAAACAATACCAAAAAGTTCCATTTATTCTTTATCCTGGTAAATAATTACTGAAATTATTTTAAACCGCTTATATAGCGGTTTAAAATTGATTGCCTAGTGATAAATAAACTGACAACAAATTAAATTTATCTATTTAAAAAATCCTTAAAGCCAATTACTCCCCCAAAAATTGAGAAGAGTGGGGTAATCGCATTTAATCCTATATTGCTTAGTCTTTCTGGTTAAAAATTGAATCTACATCAAATTAGGCTATAATGCCACTTTGCTTAAATTTTGTTATTAATGATGAATATTGGTTTTATTGGCGCCGGTAAAGTGGGTTGTACTTTGGCTAAATATTTTAGTCTTTGTGGTATGCAAATTACTGGTTTTTATAGTCGTGATTATCAACACGCACAAGCGGCAAGTGAATTTACTGGTAGTGAAGCATATTTAACTTTATCTAGCTTAGTTGAGGATTGTGATTGTCTATTTTTGACTGTGCCGGATAGTCAAATTAGCTCAGTTTGGCAAGTGGTTAGTCGATTGCCGATTGAGAATAAATTAGTTGGTCATTGCAGTGGTTTGCTGACATCGCAGTTATTTACTGTCGATCATATTGTTCATCCTTTGGCATTTTCGCTACATCCTTTATCGGCAATTTATGATCGTTTTACCTGCTATAAAGAGATGGCTAAGGTATCCTTCACTTTAGAAGCCAATAATTCCCTAGCATTAGCTAAATTACAACCGATGTTGTCACCTTTGGTTAATGCGATAGCAATATTATCGGCAGAACATAAAGCGCTTTATCATGCCGCTTGCGTTATGCTAAGTAATCATGTTATCGCCTTAGCGCAAGTTGGCAGTGATATGTTGGCACAGTGTGGTTTAGATCCCCATTTTTGCCAACAAGCGTGGCATGATCTATTTTTAGCGAATGCCAAAAATATTTGTAATGTTGGTACTATAAATGCATTAACAGGTCCGGTTGAACGCAATGATGCAAATACTATAAAACAACATTTACTCAACTTACCTGCTGATATAAAACCTTTATACCAACAATTATCGACAGTATTAGTTAATCTTAGTCGGCAAAAACATCCTAATAGGGACTATCATCAATTAGAACTGGAGCTGTTACCTTGAAAAATACAATTCTAACTTTACAACAACGCAAACAAAATCAACAAAAGATCACCATGTTAACTGCTTATGACTACACAACGGCAAAACTGATGGACGATAGCGGTGTAGATTGTTTATTAGTTGGTGATTCATTAGGAATGGTGATGCTAGGCTATGAAAGCACGGTTTCTGTCACCATGGAAGATATGATCCATCACTCTAAAGCAGTGGCAAAGGGCGCTAAAAACGCATTAGTTGTGACGGATTTACCGTTTATGTCTTACCATGCTTCTGTTTATGATGCTGTACATAATGCTGGTCGCTTGATTCAAGAAGGCAATGCACAAGTTGTAAAACTAGAAGGTGGGCGAGCATTTTGTGAACATATTAAGATGATCACTCAAGCATCGATTCCGGTTATTGCCCATATTGGTTTGATGCCACAATCAGTATTAGCATTAGGCGGTTACAAAGTACAAGGTAGAGATTACCAAGCGGCTAAAGATATTATTTTGGATGCATTAGCGGTTGAACAAGCTGGTGCTGCAGCTATTTTACTCGAATGTGTACCTGCTGATTTAGCTAAATTTATCACTGAACTTGTTAGCATACCAACGATCGGTATTGGTGCAGGTCATGGTTGTGATGGTCAAGTGTTAGTTTATCAAGATATGTTGTCAATGTATGATGGCGTATCATCTAAATTTGTTAAATCTTTTGCGCCAATCGGTGATCAAATGAAGCAAGCATTTGCCGATTATTGCCAAGAGGTAAAACAGCAACAATACCCAGCATCAATACATGAGTTTGCCATTGATGGTGAGATTATGACTCAACTCAAATCTGAATTTTCAAAATAGCCAGAAAGGATAATAATTGTGAAAGTTGTAACAACAATTGATGAAGTTCGTCAGCAGGTTAAATCGTGGCGTAAAAACGGTGCAACCATTGGATTAGTACCAACTATGGGGTATCTGCATGAAGGTCATCAGAGCTTAATGGCTGCGGCTAAACAAGATAATCAAAAAGTGATTGTTACCATTTTTGTCAATCCAATGCAGTTTGGCCCGAAAGAAGACTTAGCCAGTTATCCTCGTGACTTAGAGCGTGACAAAAACGCCTGCCAACAAATGGGTGTTGATCTGATTTTTTGTCCATCAGCCAGTGAAATGTATGATGCCAATTTTAATAGCTATGTGAATGTTAATGGTCTAACTGATGCGCTTTGCGGCAAAAAGCGCCCCGGTCATTTTAAAGGCGTTTGTACTGTGGTTACTAAGTTATTTAATATCACGCAACCAGATCGAGCCTATTTTGGTCAAAAAGATGCGCAACAACTAGCGGTTATTCAACGTATGGTAAGCGATCTTAATGTTGACATCGAAATTATCGGTTGCCCAATTGTGCGTGAAAGTGATGGACTAGCTAAAAGTTCTCGCAATAGCTATTTATCGCCACAAGAACGCTTAGCTGCTATCTGTTTGTATCAATCAATCGAGTGTGCCCAGCAACTGATACAAGCCGGTGAAAAATCAGTACAGACCATCTTAACCGCAATGCAGAATATTATAAATGCTCAGCCATTAGCTAAAATTGATTATATTGAATTTGTTGATTATGCAACATTAACTGCGGTTGATCATTTAAATCAAGATAGTTTATGTGCTTTGGCGGTTTATATTGGTAAAACCAGATTGATTGATAATTTTATCTATCATCATTAGTCTTTACCATTCTAATCGTTCATAACGTTAAGACCACTTGTCAACAAGTGGTTTTTTTATACTAATTTTATTGTTATCTGATTTAAATTTGATTTGATCAAACACTTTATTCGTCTAACAATTTATTGTTATATCATTTTACGGTAGAATAACCACATTTTTATGCCTTGAATTAGGATTGATGCCTTTATTATGAAAAATACGACTTATAATCCACAAGAAATCGAACAACCTATCTATCAACATTGGGAAGAAAGTGGTTACTTTAAACCTAATGGTGACAAATCTCAGCCTAGTTATTGTATTGCTATTCCACCACCAAATGTAACTGGTAGTTTGCATATGGGACATGCTTTCCAACAAACTATTATGGATGCGCTAATTCGTTATCATCGTATGCAAGGCAATAACACGCTATGGCAATCAGGTAGTGACCATGCCGGTATTGCAACGCAAATGGTGGTAGAACGTAAAATTGCTGCTGAAGAAAACAAAACTCGTCATGATTATGGTCGTGAGGCGTTTATTGAAAAAATTTGGCAATGGAAAGCTGAATCAGGTGGTAGCATCACTAAACAGATGCGACGTTTAGGTGATTCGGTTGATTGGGATCGCGAACGCTTTACTATGGATGAAGGTCTTTCTAACGCGGTTAAAGAAGTTTTTGTAAGACTTTATCAAGAAGACTTAATTTATCGTGGTAAACGCTTAGTTAACTGGGATCCAAAATTACGTACCGCAATTTCTGATCTTGAAGTTGAAAATCGTGAAGTAAAAGGTTCAATGTGGCATTTGCGCTATCCATTAGCGGATGGTGTTAAAACTGCAGAAGGCAAAGATTATCTAGTTGTCGCTACAACTCGTCCTGAGACACTATTTGGTGATACCGGTGTTGCCGTTAATCCAGAAGATCCTCGTTATAAAGATCTAATCGGTAAATTTGTCATATTACCATTTGTTAATCGTCGAATTCCGATTGTTGGCGATGAACATGCGGATATGACAAAAGGTACTGGCTGTGTAAAAATTACTCCTGCGCATGACTTTAATGACTATGAAGTAGGGCGTCGTCATCAATTACCAATGATCAACATCTTAACTTTTGATGGTGATATTCGTGCACAAGCAGAAGTGTTTGATACTAATGGTGAGCCAAGTACTGCATACGCAACCGATATTCCGGCACAATTCCAAAATTTAGAACGCTTTGCGGCGCGTAAATTAGTTGTTGCAGAGTGTGAAGCTCAAGGTATTTTAGAAAAAATTGAACCGCATGACTTAACTATCCCTTATGGCGATCGTGGTGGTGTGGTAATCGAACCTATGCTAACCGATCAATGGTATGTGAGAGCAAAAGTATTAGCGGAACCAGCTATTGCGGCGGTAAAAAATGGTGATATCCAATTTGTGCCTAAACAGTATGAAAATATGTATTTTTCATGGATGAATGATATTCAAGATTGGTGTATTTCGCGACAATTATGGTGGGGACACCGAATTCCAGCTTGGTATGATAATCAAGGCAACGTCTATGTTGGTCGTGATGAGGCTGAGGTTCGCCGTGAAAATAATCTGGCAGCAGATATCGAATTGTCTCAAGATGACGATGTTCTTGATACATGGTTTTCTTCAGCATTATGGACATTTTCAACTTTAGGTTGGCCAGAAAACACTGATGATTTAGCTACTTTCCATCCAACTAATGTACTAGTGACAGGTTTTGATATCATCTTCTTCTGGGTTGCTCGAATGATTATGATGACCATGCATTTCATTAAAGATGAACATGGCAAGCCACAAGTACCGTTTAAAACGGTATATGTGACAGGGCTAATTCGCGATGAAGAAGGGCAAAAAATGTCGAAATCTAAAGGTAATGTTATCGATCCTTTAGATATGATTGATGGTATTTCACTTGCCGATTTATTAGAAAAACGTACTGGTAATATGATGCAGCCACAATTAGCGGAAAAAATTGCTAAACGTACAGAAAAACAGTTCCCGAATGGTATTGAAGCGCATGGTACTGATGCCTTACGTTTTACTTTAGCGGCGCTGGCATCAACTGGTCGTGATATCAATTGGGATTTAAAACGCTTAGAAGGTTATCGTAACTTCTGTAATAAACTATGGAATGCCAGCCGTTATGTATTGATGAATACCCAAGATCACGATTGTGGTTTTAAAGGTGGGGAGTTAGATTATTCATTAGCGGATAAATGGATCTTAGCGGAATTTAACCAAACTGTGAAAACCTATCGAGAAGCATTCGATACTTACCGTTTTGATTTAGCTGCTAATATCTTATATGAATTCACTTGGAATCAGTTCTGTGACTGGTATTTAGAGTTAACTAAATCAGTATTGGCAAATGGTGAACAGAATCAGCAGCGTGCTGCTCGTCACACTTTAGTCACGGTACTTGAAGCCTTATTACGTTTGGCGCATCCAATCATTCCATTTATTACTGAAGCTATTTGGCAAAGTGTCAAACCACTAATGGCAATCAAAGCGGATACCATTATGTTACAACCAATGCCAGCATTTGATAGCCAATTAGTTGATGATAAAGCGGTTGCCGATATCAATTGGATTAAAGACGCTGTCATTGCGGTTCGTAATATCCGTGCTGAAATGAATATCGCACCAAGCAAACCATTACAGCTATTGATTAGAAAAGCATCACCAGCGGTTCATCGCGTAATTAGTGACAATGTCACCTTTATCGAATCATTAGCAAGATTATCAGAAATTGTCTTGTTAGATGAGGGGGAAGCAGGGCCATTATCAGTCACTAAATTGGTTGATGGCGCTGAACTCCTTATCCCAATGGCTGGGCTTATTAATAAAGAAGATGAGCTAGCTAGACTAGAAAAAGAGATCGCTCGTATTGATGGTGAAATTGCGCGTATTGATAATAAATTATCTAATGCTAGCTTTGTCGATAAAGCCCCCGCAGCTGTTGTTGCCAAAGAGAAAGAAAAACAACAAGGCTATATTGCTGATAAAACCAAATTGCAAGAGCAGTATGCAGCCATAAAAAGTCTTTAACAACTTGAATAAAAACCCTCTCATATGAGAGGGTTTTTTATCTAATTAAACCGTTAACTAATCTTGAAGTAATCAAAATGACAATGACCAATGGCATTATCTGCTTCGGTTGTGGCAAAAATTCCTACTTTAGCCCCCACCCATTTACCTTTTCCAGCTGCGAAGCTAGGATTAATTAACATCCAGTCTGTCTTATGATCTTTATAGTAAAATTGACAGATACCATTCAAACCAACTTCGACTTTAAGTTGGCAATGCTGTGAAGATAATTGACCGACAATTTGTTGATATTCGTCAACTTGACCTGAATCTTTCATCCAGCCATATCGATAATATAGCTTATACTGGCCATTATCATAACCGACCATAATTGCTGCATAACGTTCACCATAAACGATTAAACCGCCCAAATCACCTGTTTGCTTAGCATTCAATGTAAGTTGAGTTTGCGCCGTGAATTGCCATGCTGAAAATTTTTGCAGCAATAAGTTAGCTGCAAAATAGAGTGTACGCTGTTTATTATCAATAGGTAATGGATAACAACTTAAGTTTAATCCTTGATCACTTGCTATTAGCCAATCAGGATTAGGATTTGCTTGCCATTGCCACTGTAAACCAAATTTACCATGCTGGAAATCGTCACTGGTTTGGATTTTATACTCTTCTGAGTGATGGAGCACAGTTGGTTTTTTATATGATAATACCGGTTGTCCAGTGGAATCATTATTGATACTCTCACCAATGCGAGGCCAATCATCATCACCCCAATACATAGGCTGTAAATGAACAATACGGCCATATAAATGGGCATCTTGAAAGTGTACAAACCAGCACTCATTGTTGTCCAATTCGACCCATCCACCTTGATGAGGGCCGTTAATTGTCGTATTGCCTTGAAATAGCACATTGCGTGCAGTCCAAGGACCCGTTAAATTACGGCTACGTAACACCGATTGCCAACCATTTTCAACACCGCCAGCTGGTGCAAAAATGTAATACCAACCATTGCGCTTATAAAGTTTTGGTCCTTCAAGTGTCGGTAAATCGGCAGTGCCATCGTAAATAATTTGACCTTCGCCGATTAATTTTGACCCATCATTAGCCATTTCAAATAGCTGCAACTTATGTTTTACACCACAACGACTTTGTGCAAAGGCATGCACTAACCATGCTCGACCATCATCATCCCAAAATGGGCAAGGATCAATCCAACCGAGTGCTGGTTGTAAGCAGTGTGGTTTGCTCCATTTACCCCAAGGATCAGAGGTATTAGACATAAAAATACCTTCGTCAGGAGTACTAAAAAACACCCAAAGTTTTTCATTATGATAGCGAATCGATGGCGCCCAAACTCCTTTACCGGGTTGGACTGCATCATAACCGGGTAAGTCAAGGGCATCAAAAACATGATTGATAATCTGCCAATTTACCAAGTCTTTTGAGTGGAGGATCGGTAATGCTGGCATATGGTTAAAGCTAGATGAAACCATAAAGAAATCATCATTTACTTTGACAATATCCGGATCGGAATAATCACCGCAGATTATAGGATTGTGATAATAATCTAAACTCATATAATTTACCTTTAATTGTAACTATTACTTATCGACATACTATCTTAGTCATGACTATCTTTATTTTGTTGTCTAGCCAGTAAATCACTTTGAATTTTTGCCATCATTTTGTCATCTAATTTATAAAAACGCATTAACCACCAAAGCAATAAATAGGAAAATGCTGGTCCAATAGTTAAAAGACCAATAATGCCCATTGTGGCTAATGGGGTTTGTTCATTTACACCTGCTTGATAGCCTAATAAACCTAAACAGATGCCGACTAAAGCACCAGCGATTGCCATACCGAGTTTTAAGGCAAATAAATTACCTGAGAAAGATAGACCAGTTGCTCGGCGTCCAAATTTCCATTCACCATAATCAGCCGCATTGGCCATCATATTCCATTTAAATGGTTGATACATGGAGTGGAAAAAGCCAATTAAAAAATAGAGTGGGAAAATAACCGCTAACCACACCGGTGGAACAAAAAACATCACCACACCAATAACAAATAACGTTAAATTAATATTTTTAAATAATTGAATAGCAGTAAAACGTTTAGCAAAATAACCAGCAGCCATCGCGCCTAATATAGTACCAACCACCGATGTTGACACAAAGGCTGATTTCATCGCTGTACCTGCTGCTGAGCTAACGCCACCCATCATCAAGTAAGTTGCATAGTAAAGCGTTGCTGAACTACGCATAACGCCAGCCATACTTGAAAAGAAGGTAATAAGCGCCACAATACACCACTGATCATTGCCTAATAAGCATTTTAAATCTTTTTTAACACTGACATTTTTATCTTCAATTGGTACTACTCTTTCTTCAGTGGTTGCAAAACAGAACACTAACATACCAATCGCAATAACGCCCATAACCGCCATGGTTAACTGAAATCCGAGTTGCTTATTTTCTTTTCCTAACCAATCGACTAAAAATAACGTACCGATTGATACCATAAGTCCTGATGCCGATGAAATAGTAAATCGATAGGATTGAGCGGATAGGCGATCTTTTTCATCACGAGCAATAACACCGCCAAGAGCACAATAAGGAATATTAATAAATGTATAACAAAGCATTAATAAAGCATAGGTAACGTATGCGTATAAAAGTTTACCTGAATAACCAAAATCTGGTGTTGTATAGGTCATAACAGCCAGTACCGCATAAGGAATCGCAAACCAGATCAACCATGGTCTAAATCGTCCCCATCTTGTTTTAGTACGATCGGCAACCATACCGGTGATAGGATCGATAATAGCATCAAAAATTCGCGTAGCAAGGAACATTATGCCAACCGCAGCTGCAGAAAGGCCATAAATATCAGTATAAAAATAGGTCAAAAACATCGTCACCGAGGAATAGACAATACCACAAGCTGCATCCCCCATCCCAAAGCCAATTTTTTCCATGACTGATAATTTTTTATTATTATCCATCATAAACTCCTTTTAGTTATCAAAATATGATTTGCATAAAACTGTCATTATTTAATTATCGGTTGCGTTAACAACTTATTGAAAAAATAACAATAAATAGAGTTTATAAAATTCATTTTCAAAACAGTATTATGATTTTGCATACCTTAATTACGTTATATGGTTAATGTGATAGATATCACAAATCTATAACACCATTTTGGACATAGATAATGTATGAAGAATTGATATTTGACGGGCTTTAACGGCAAGAAGAACTGACTTGTGGATGTGTATTTTGATAATCTAGATTAATTATCGAAAAGTATTAAGATGTTATAACTAACGTTAGCGATTTATTGGATGGATTTTGGCTTTAAAAACCCCGTTCCTCAATTTTTGGTTGTTTAAGATTCGGACGTTTTGTTGTTTTGTAGCTAGTTTGCTGGTTAGTTTTATATAGCGATTACGTTTGAGTAAAGAGGGTTGATGCGAACCCTCTTTACCATCTCCCGCGGCGACCACGCAAGTGGTCACGATGTGACTGCCTTTCGCCTTCGTTCGCTGGTAACGCACCGGCTGTGATTTGTTTCTGACAAAATACAACCTTGTCAAACATCCATGTTTGTCATGCTAACCTCACTCAGTTGTCAGCACATTGCTAATGTCGCTAAATTAAATACACCAAACTTATTTGCCAAAATAGAATTTTATTATTAGCGCTAACCGATTTTTTGATGACGCCATAGCCATTTACCACTAATAAGTCGATAATAAAAGAAAATACTTCTAATAATCCAATCTAAGAACATACCGAACCAAACCCCAATCACCCCAAAGCCAAAATAAACGCCAAAAATATAACCCACAACAATCCGACACATCCACATACTACCAATAGCGACCCACATGGTATAACTGGCATCTTTCGCACCTTTAAAACCGTATGGTAAAACAAAGGATGATGCCCAAAAAGGCGTAAATAAGGCATTAAACCAAAGTAAATGTTTGGAAATCTCGATAACTTCCTGATCATTAGTGTAAAGCGAACTTAATAAACCTGCGAAAGGGATCGATAAAAAAGCTAAAAAACAGAGTAACAAACTGGTTAGATGAAAAATAAATTTAAGCTGCCTTGTTGGTTGATAAATTTGCCCCATACCAATACGTTTACCAACAATAATTGTCGATGTTGCACCGAGTGTACCGCCTGGCAAATTAAGTAATCCAGCAATTGAAAACGCAATAAAATTAGCGGCTATAGTTGAGGTGCCCATACCGGCAACAAAAGTTTGCGTTAGTAATTTTCCGATATTAAACATTACCGATTCGACACTAGCAGGAATTCCGATACTTAAAATATCAATCAAAATTTTACCATTAAACGCATGAAAATAACTACGGAGAGGAATAAATAATGCTCGACTTGGTTTTATGGTTAAGACTAATAAAATAAAAAACATGCCACAATAACGTGAGATTGTTAAGCCAATACCCGCACCAATAAAACCTAATCCTTGCCAACCTAAAGCGCCGTAAATAAGCACATAACTGATCGTCAAGTTTAAAATATTCATGATAATGTTTAAGTACATTGGTAATTTGGTATTGCCAGCACCACGTAATGCACCACAACCAACTAAGATAAAGGCAAGGGCAGGGTAACCTAAAACGGTTAATCTTAGAAAGGTAAGTGTTAATTCCTTTACTTCTGGATCGGCTTTACCGGCAATAATTTCGACAATCCAATATCCGGAAAACTCGACAAACAAAAACAGTAAAATCGAAATTATAACTAATAACGTAATGGATTGCCTTGCTGCGACCACGGCTTTTTTACGATTGTGTCGTCCCAAGCTAAACGCCACCACCACTGATGTCCCTAGTGCAACCGCCATAAAGAAGGACATTATAATCATGTTAAAGCTTTCCGCCAGACCGACGGCCGCCATCTCGGCCTTACCAATCCAACTCACTAAAAACGTACTGAAAATACCCATCAAAATGACGGATAAATTCTCAATTAAAATTGGCATTGCTAAAGGATAAATTTCGCGCCAGAACAGCACATTATTTGAACGTCGTTTTTTATAAAGTTGAAGATTCTTCAATCGACTAACAAGTTGAAAATCCAATTTCAGGCCTAAAAATTTATTTAGAAAATTTAGTATATTATAACGCCTTTATTTGCTAAAAATGAAATCAAGTTTTATAAAAACTCAACATTAATAATTAGCATTACCAATAAAGGGTATCACTATTTCAAGGCTCATAAATTGTAAATAAATTATGGAATGGAGTTTTATTGTCAAAATAAATAAAATACTATTACTAAAAATTTTTGGAGGAAAGGTATGAAGAAATTATTGATTGGAGGCTTTTTAAGCTTAGTTTTAATTGGATGTTCCACTAGACCGCCTGCTGAACATGAAATAAAACAAGTACCAGAAGCAAGAATATTTAATCATCAAGCTAAACTAGATAATAATGCGACATTAGTGTTTATTAGAGATAAAGGATTGACTGGTAGCGGATGTTACATTAATTTATTTTTAAATGGGCAAGAAGTCGCTAAGTTTGAAACTAAAGAAAGAGCAACTTTTTATCTGCCAGCTGGTGAAGTTATTATTGGTGCATCTATACAAGGTCATGGATTGTGTAGTTTTAATGCTCCCCGTCGTGAACGTGATTTTAATTTAAATAACAATGAGAAAAAAATCTTTAGATTATTTATAGACCAAAATGGAAACACTGACATAATTCCAACAACTTTATATCAATGATTCAAAAGTTTAAAAAGAACCTGTATTGCAGGTTCTTTTATTTTTTAAATTATTATAAGTAAATCAAAATTTAAATAATCAAATCAGATAAAAGTATATTACTTTATTACAAATCAGTATGACGAGTATTGTTTAGCGACATTGGCAAAGTGCTGACAACTGAGAGAGGTTAGCATGGCAAACAGGGATGTTTGGCAAGGAGCGTTAAAAGCGAACGAAGGCGGAAGGCAGTCACATTGTGACCACTTGCGTAGTCGCCGCGGGAGATTGTAAAGAGGGTTCGCGCCAACCCTCTTAACTCGGACGTAATCACCGTATAGAAATAACCACAAAACAACAAAACGTCCGAAACTCAAAGAACTAAAAAATAAAGAACTAAAAAATTTTGAGGAACGGGGTTTTTAAAGCCAAAAAATCCCCCTAAAGTTTCTTCGAAATTGGTTTTAAGGGCGTAATTAAAACATAATATTACGTTAAACTTTACAAAAATTAACAATTTAACTTTTAAAAAAAGTTGCTTAGATTTTTCTCGTCACTATACTTTCATTATATGTTAAATATAATAATCGATGGATATTTAGTCGAACGGTACTAAAAAAGCCAAATAAAACAGTTAATTACTTGACAGGAACGTCAAAATGCATTATAATTTACAACACCAAACACCAAACACCAAACCTGCCCAACTTATAATTTAACGTTAGTAAAGTTAAGCTCGCATCGTTTATTATTTCACTACAGTTTATTATTTCAGCAATTTCAGCAAAATTTTTCAAAATTTCTTGGTTTAGTCTGTTTATCTCGGCCGATGGTTTTGGTATTAACTATGGTTGTTTTACAGTCTATCTCTTTTGCTAATTATGCATTAACCACTCAAACGACTAATGTTATTCAAGGCTCAGCACCTTATTTAACCTTTGATGGCGGTCGTACCCGGGTCACAAATTCGGAGGGTCTGCTTTGGATATCCCTTTCAGATGGAAGAAGATTTACTCCGACAACCAATAATTCAAGATACACTCCTATCGAGTTACCTGTTGCTGGTCAGAGCTTTAATGATATTGGTATGTTAGTACCAACGGATACTGATTCTATTGCATTAAGTTCACTTATTGGCACACCGTATAATTATTGGGGGGATGATGATGGTGATGGTCAGGGAATTGATGGTGTCACCGCTACTGGTAGTTTAAATTTATCTATTGTTACTCAATACAATAGTCCTGTTGCCCGTAATGAAGTACTGACTTTTTGTGACGGTAAAGCGCCTTATAAGCTAACGTTATCTAATACTAGCGGTACATTAAAAACACGTTATGGTGTGCCTAATGAACGTTATTTTACGGCAGGTAATGTCACTTATTATATTAATCCTAAGGCATCGCCAGTGATTTGTACTGTAAGACCTAGCGCATTTGTTGAAAATAAAGGGCTTTCTGATGCCGTTTGGGACCCGGCTCATAGAGCTTTTCTACCACAATCATTTACGCCATCGTCTTATGGTTTAAACTTCCCGACTACTGGTGCTAATGGTTTGTATTTTTATTTAGATATTAGAGGTGCTAGTCAGGCCTTATCTTGGGCTCCGGTTTCTCATGGTGGTATTACGGCGACGATGACCAATTTAACAAACGGCAGCGTTCGAGTCACCCTAACGGGTCCTGTTGCTACAAAATCGCAATGGGAATCAGAAAATCCAGATAGCATCGACAGACCATCTTTACCGCAGACATTTGAGTTAGTCGGTCGTGATAGCAGTGGTAATGCGGTGCTCAAATATGGATTTGAGTTAAAGCAGTGGTTTGTTAATCGTGGTCTTAATTGGTATTCCTATTCTAGTATGGAATCTTGGTGTAATAAGATTGGAGGATACAGTGTCCCAATGGTCAAGGATTTAACAAATGCGTGTGCTATCGTAGAAGAAGGTGGAAAACCAGAATGTGCAACGCCTGCGTCACCAGATAATGAATATCGTCGTCACATTGGTGCAGGATTGTTCTCGGAATGGGGGGATATGCGCGTACAATATTACGATGGTGCTAACTTCGGCATAGTAGGTGGCTATTGGACGATAGATAATACGATACAAACTAATGTCAAATTTATAATTTCCGCGGACAATGGTAGTATTGGGGCCAGGCTGTCGAACAACTACATCCACGGACTCTGTGTCTATCCTCGTTCTCGTTAGCTATTATTTCTTAGTTCTTAGATATTGAAACTGAGGATAAGAAAAATAACGTTAGGACATTAAACAATCATTGCCTTGCCAAGGCAATGGCGCTGACGTTGACGAAGTTGGCGATAAAAACGATTTTGTGGCGCGACATTCGCAATATGCTGACAACTGAGAGAGGTTAGCATGGCAAACAGGGATGTTTGCCAAGGCGGTGCTTTGTCATGAACAAATCACAGCCGGTGCGTTAAGAGCGAACGAAGGCGGAAGGCAGTCACATCGTGACCACTTGCGTAGTCGCCGCGGGAGATGGTAAAGAGGGTTGGCGCCAACCCTCTTAACTCGGACGTAATCACCGTATAGAATTAGCCACCAAACAACAAAACGTCCGAAACTCAAACAACCAAAAAATTTGAGGAACGGGGTTTTTAAAGCCAAAATCCCACCAATAAATCGTTAACGTTAGTTATAACATCAGCTAGTAACCAAAAAAGTTGAGGAACGGGGTTTTTAAAGCCCAAAAATCCCCCTAAAGTTTCTTCGAAATAGGTTTTAAGCGAGTAATTAAGCGGTAATATTACATTCATCTTTACAAAAGTTAACAATTAAACCATCAAAAAAAGTTGCATGGTTTTTTGCAATCACTATACTTTTATAGCATATTTATACGAATGGATAAATTTTATGCCGTTAGGCTTAAAATTTTAAATAAATCATAAAATTGGATTGACAAGGATATCTGATATGGATTATAATTTTCAACACACAACACACAACACACAACCTGCCCAACCTATAAATTCACCTATCTAAAGTTAAGCTCACACCGTTTATTATTTAACCGCAGTTTATTATTTCAGCGATTTAAGCAATTTCAGCAAAATTTTTCAAAATTTCTTGGTTTAGCCTGTTTACCTCGGCCGATGGTTTTGGTTTTAACCGTAGTTATTTTACAATCTATCTCTTTTTCTAATTATGCATTAACCACTAAAACGACCAATATCATTTATGGCTCAGCACCTTATTTAACCTTTGATGGTGGTCGAACCCGGGTAACAAATACTGAAGCGCTACTCGGGATATCCCTTTCTGATGGAAGAAGATTTACTCCCACAACCACTAATTCAGAAAGAAATCCTATCGTTTTACCTGTTGCTGGTCAGAGTTTTGCAGATATTGGTATGTTAATACCAACGGATACTAATTCTATTGCATTAAGTTCACTTATTGGCACACCGTATAATTATTGGGGTGATGATGATGGCGATGGTCAAGGAGTTAATGGTATCACCGCTACCGGTAGTTTAAATTTATCGATTGTCGATAAAAATAATCAAGCTGTTACCCGTAATGAAGTACTGACTATTTGTAAAGCGCCATATAAATTAACCTTATCTAATGGTGAAGGTAGATTAACAACACGTTATGGAGTACCTAATGAAAGTCGTTTTAGTGCAAGTAATGCCACTTATTATATTAATCCTAATATATCATCGCCAGCGATTTGTTATGCAAGACCTAACTCAAAGGTTTTTCTAACACAGTCATTTACACCATCGTCTTATTATTTAAACTTCCCAACTACTGGTGCTAATAATTTGTATTTTGATTTAGATATTGCCGGCACTAATCAGGCCTTATCTTGGGCGCCGGTTTCTCATGGTGGTATTACTGCTACTATGACCGATTCAACAAGTACTAGCGTTCGAGTTACTCTAACAGGTCCTGTTGCTACACCATCGCAATGGAGTTCAGATAATCCAGGTAGAATCGACAGACCCTCTTTACCTCAGGTATTTGAGTTAGTCGGTCGAGATAGCAGTGGTAATGCGGTGGTCAAATATGGATTTAAGTTAAAGCAGTGGTTTGTTAATCGTGGTCGTTATGGCGGTACCTATTCTAATACGAGTTCTTGGTGTAGTAGGATTGGATACCGTCTTTCATATGTCAAGGATTTAACTAATGCGAGGAATCCGTATTGTTCGGCGGAAAGCGTAGGAATAGATTGTCAAAGTGCAAGACCTTTGTCACCTGATAATAATGCCCGTCGTCACATTGGTGCAGGATTTTTCACGGAATGGGGACAGGTGAGCGCTTACACTGGAGCCAACTTCAACAACTCATATTATCGGACGAGTAATATGACTGCGTCTAGTAGTGGTGTTATTTACCACTTTTTGGTTATAAGTCGGGGTTCTATATATGCCCATTATTCGGATAGTAGGCAATTATTAGGACTCTGTGTCTATCCTAGGAATTGAAGCTAAGGATAAGAAAAATAACGTTAGGGTGTTAAAAACGATTTTGTGGTGCGACATTGGCAACGTGCTGACAACTGAGTGAGGTTAGCATGGCAAACAGGGATGTTTGGCAAGGAGCGTTAAGAGCGAACGAAGGCGGAAGGCAGTCACATCGTGACCACTTGCGTGGTCGCCGCGGGAGATTGTAAAGAGGGTTGGCGGCAACCCTCTTAACTCGGACGTAATCACCGTATAGAAACAACCGCAAAACAACAAAACGTCCGAAACTCAAACAACCAAAAAATAAACAACCAAAAAAAATTGAGGAACGGGGTTTTTGAAACGCAAAATACCTTCTAAAAACGATTATAAAATTATCAAAATCAAAAACCTAATCTGCAAATTATTAATATTAAAAATGGTGATTTTTTAAGAGGGTATAAAAGGTCTATTATTTCTAATAAACAGCAAATAACTGATACTGTTTTCGAGTTATCAGTGTTCTTCTTTACAAAAGTTAACAATTAAACCGCCAAAAAAAGTTGCATGGTTTTTTGCAATCACTATACTTTTATAGCATATTTATACGAATGGATAAATTTTGTGCCATTAGGCTTAAAATTTTAAATAAATCATAAAATTGGATTGACAAGGATATCTGATATGGATTATAATTTTCAACACACAACACACAACACACAACCTGCCCAACCTATAATTTCACCTTTCTAAAGTTAAGCTCATATCGTTCATTATTTCACAGTAGTTTATTATTTCAGCAATTTCCCAAATTTCCGAAATTCTCGCAAAATTTTTCAAAATTTCTTAATTTAGTCTGTTTATCCCGGCAGATGGTTTTGGTATTAACCATGGTTGTTTTACAGTCTATCTCTTTTACTAATTATGCATTAACCGCTAAAACGACCAATATTATTCAAGGTTCAGCGCCTTATTTAACCTTTGATGGTGGTCGAACCCGGGTAACAAATACCGCAGCGCTACTCGGGATATCCCTTTCTGATGGAAGAAGATTTACTCCGACAACCAATAATTCAGAAAGAAATCCTATCGTTTTACCTGTTGTTGGTCAGAGTTTTGCGGATATTGGTATGTTAGTACCAAGGAATACTATATCTATTGGATTAAGTTCACTTATTGGCGCACCGTATAATTATTGGGGTGATGATGATGGTGATGGTCAGGGAGATAATGGTGTCACCGCTACCGGTAGTTTATGGATATCCATTGTCGATAAAAATAATCAAGCTGTTTCCCGTAATGAAGTACTGACTATTTGTAAAGCGCCATATCAATTAACCTTATCTTATGGTAGTGGTAGATTAAAAACACGTTATGGGGTACCTAATGAAAGTCGTTTTACGGAAGGTAATGCCACTTATTATATTAAACCTAAGGGAACGGCAGCGATTTGTTTTGCAAGACCTAACTTACAATATGGTGGAGGTGATTTTGCTGGTCCTGCTAACATATGGAACCGTGATAAGGGTTTTCTAACAAAATCATTTACGCCATCGTCTTATGGTTCAAACTTCCCGACTACGGGTGCTAATAATTTGTATTTTGATTTAGATATTGTTGGTAATAATCAGGCCTTATCTTGGGCTCCGGTTTCTCATGAAGGTATTACGGCGACGATGAGCAATTCAACAAGTACCAGCGTTCGAGTCACCCTAACGGGTCCTGTTGCTACATCGTACTCAGATAATTCAGGTAGAATCGACAAACCATCTTTACCGCAGGTATTTGAGTTAATCGGTCGTGATAGTCATGGTAATGCGGTGGTCAAATATGGATTTAAGTTACAGAAGTGGTTTGTTAATCGTGGTAAAGGTAGGTACGATTATTCTAGTATATCATCTTGGTGTAATAATATTGGATATCGTCTCCCAGAGGTCAAGGATTTAACTAATGCGACTTGTCGAACAGGTGGTTTATGGGCAACAGGTGCATGGGGTTGTCAAGGTAAAGCTGAATTAGTAGGGGCAAAGCCTTCATCACCTGTTAATGGTTACATGCGTCACATTGGTGCAGGATTTCTCTCAGAATGGGGGCATATGGCCTATTACACTGGTGCCAACTTCAACAGTCATTATTATTTGACGAGTGATAAGACGAATGATAGCAGATATCCCTTTTTTGGGGTTAGCTGGGACATGGGTAGTGCGAATTACAATATTTCGGAGCCCGTCGGAGTCTGTGTCTATCCTTAGCTATTATTTCTTAGTTTTTAGGTATTAAAGCTGAGGATAAGAAAAATACCGTTAGGGCGATAAAAAACGATTTTGTGGTGCGACATTCGCAATGTGCTGACAACTGAGTGAGGTTAGCATGGCAAACAGGGATGTTTGGCAAGGCTGTATTTTGTCAGGAACAAATCACAGCCGGTGCGTTAAAAGCGAACGCAGGCGGAAGGTAGTCACATCGTGACCACTTGCGTAGTCGCCGCGGGAGATGGTAAAGAGGGTTGGCGCCAACCCTCTTAACTCGGACGTAATCACCGTATAGAAACAACCACAAAACAACAAACATCCGAAACTCATCGAACCAAAAAAATTGAGGAACGAGGTTTTTAAAGCCAAAATCCCGCCCAAGTTTCCCCAAAATCGGTTTTAAAACTAAAATTAGCTTGCTATAAACATAAGAGTTTATTTTGGCAAATAAGTTTGGTGTATTTAATTTAG
>NZ_JACFQD010000010.1:0-40213 GCF_016101635.1 Gilliamella sp. M0320 | reverse complement strand
AGCCAGCCAGCCAGCCAGCCAGCCAGCCAGCCAGCCAGCCAGCCAGCCAGCCAGCCAGCCAGCCAGCCAGCCAGCCAGCCAGCCATAATTTTCCATTTATATTAGTACGAAAAACACACGCATTTAGCGTTATTTCTTTCCGATTTCTTCTTAATTTAATTGATTACTGCTTTATAAAATTATTCAATTTATTGTCACAAATTGCTACGCGATTGATTATTGCTTTTCTGTTTTGTATTTCACTAAACATCAGTACCGCATATGGCTTGTCTACATACACAACTAATATCATCCAAGGAAATTCACCTGAATTAGTTAATACTAAGCTTGTAGCAGATAAATATGGTTTTACGGTTAATGGTGTATTTTATAGTGAATCATTAGGCAATATAAAGGAGGATGAAATAAAACTATTTGATGGTAATTTAACTTTTGATCAGTTTGTAGTAAAGCTGAGTAATGAAAATTTATTAGATACAGAAATTAATTATCAGGATGTTGATGGTGATGTTATTGATACAATACATCCGTTTGCACAGACTGCAACCACTTATCAGTGGTATGATGCTAGGGGTAAAAAAATACCATCTAGTGATAAAAATAAAATTATTGGTTGTGGTAGTGGTTATTCAATGCCCTTGAACTTACAAATTAGTCTTCAGGCACAGACATTTTCTGAATATGGAATACCTAAACAAAGTGATATTGTGCCAATAACAAAAAATTATAAAATAATGGTAGAGCCAAAAATTTGTTATGCTAAACCTTATCAAATGATACTATTTCCCAATGCTGTATGGGCTAGTGTAAGGCCAATACAGGATCAAGGTAAACTCGATTGTATTTTAGCGGGTTATGCTGATAATGAACTGGCTTTGTCCACCTCAGATAATTCTAAACATTTAGTCAATGGTTGGAATTTGGATAATTCGAGAGTAAGAAATAGTTATTGCGGTGGTGGTTATAATGCCAATGTTTTTGACCCAGTTAATGGTTTTAAAGTGTCAGTTTCTCCTCATTTCCCTACTACTGGTTTTCCAGGTGCGAAATTTCAATTAATTATGACAGGTCATCAAGAGGATTTTAATTATAAAGTCTCAGCAACTCCACAAGATAGTGTTACTGTTGATAAAGCAGGTAATATTAAATTAAATAAAAAACCAGTCGGTGATGTGACGATAAGTGCGAAATATAAAAATAATAATCAAGCTCCAGAACAAATTTATTCATTTAATTTGACTGGGATCTGGGTAAATCCACGCAGTAATAGTCATACTCTATATACATATCAACAGGCAGTTAATATGTGTGGAGGAGAAGCTAATTTACCTTCTCGGTCTGAAATGACCAATTCACCCAATGCACCAACATCATGGACAACCAATCCTTATACTTGGGATGCATTTACACGTACTATTGGTGACGGTGTTTTGAGTGAATGGGGGATGACAACCAAGGAAACTTATCCTGATTCAAATTGGTTTCAAGGATTTCAATGGTTTTATACTAGAGACCAATATGCAGAAGAAGCAGGTATAAATGCTGGTTCATCTAATCGCTTTTCTGTTGATGCTTGGATTGGACAAGTTCAAGTATTTAAAAGAGATACTTTGTTTAATGTTGTATGTAAACAATAAAAAATTTCTTTGTATATTTATTACTAATGCGATTTAAGAGAAGGTATATATGTTATTAGCTAAAGTTTATTTAATTTTTCATATTTATTAATGAATAATATTTTCGACTGTATTTTAAGCTGTTCGCAAGCGCAAAGCGCCCGCGAACAGTAGTTGTTAGAACCGGCGAAGTAGCGCATAGCGATACACCGCCGAAAAAATTGAGTAAAAAATACACATGTTTATAGAAGAAAAATTAAGTATTTCCCAAAGACATAATTATTTAAGTTTAATTGAAGAAGGTATTTTTTTTAGAGCTTATAATCAATCAGCGTATATTTTAAATCAATATTATCATCAAGATTTAAAAGTAATAAGCAATGTTGTTAAAAAACTCAATAATCAGCAGATTGTTTTTTGTGCGTTCCCTAAAACACAAATTAAGCAGCGATTACCCCATTCAGTTAAAACAGAGTGGGGTTATGAATTAAAGGGAAATTTTGAATTATCTAATTATCAAGATTGGTTTGAGCATATATTAAGTTTAGATTCAACATATATAAAAAATATTAACAAGAAAAATATTAATCACGATGTAAATTTTTCAAAAAAACAAGAAAAAATATTACAGCAACAGTTAAGTAGCACAATGAATGATAGTTTGGTAAGCCCAATATTTTATAATATTCAACTAACCCAACAACAATTGAAATTTTTATACAAATGGCAAAGAGGAAATTGTTTGCCAATTATCATGGAAAATTTTATAGAAAGTATAAAACAACAGTTACCAAAAAATTAGTTTATAACTTTTATCAAAATTTTGTGGAGTAAAAATTTTGGCTGAAAATTATCGTTATTTAACAAAATACTAACTAGCATTATTACTAAATGAGTTTTTTATAATTATTTTATTTATTCAAACAAAATCTTGTAAATTACCGATTTTTTATTTGTGATTATTGGTAACTAATTTTACAATAGAAACTTAATTTATATGTTAGGTTATATAAAATGTCTATTGCTGTTGTAGAAGTGAATTGTAAATCGATTCTACATAATATTGAATTTTTTAGGAAAAAATCTCCAAATAGCACATTAATGGCTGTGGTTAAAGCAAATGCTTATGGCCACGGTATGGAAGGTGTAGCTAAGTTAGTTGAAGATAGGGTTGACTGTTTTGGCGTTGCGCGTATTTCTGAAGCCATAGCGTTACGACAATCCGGTATTCGAAGTTCTATTGTACTTTTAGAAGGCTTTTTCCCTCACGATGATATCAATGATTTACTGGATTTTAATCTACAACCAGTTATTCATTCTAGTTGGCAAATTGATGCATTAAATACCATTCCGTTTGCAAATGAAATTACAGCTTGGTTCAAAATTGATACAGGCATGCACCGTTTAGGTTTTCATCTTGATGAAGCAGTGTCAGAATTTAATCGATTGGCCGACTGCAATGTTATTCGTCATCCAATCAATATTATTAGCCATTTTAGTAGCGCTGATGAATTAAGCTCAACACAAACCAATAAACAAATGGCATTGTTTGATGAGTTTATTCATTTACTTGATGCTAATTTTGTGGGTAGTCAGCAATCAATAGCTGCATCTGGCGGTATACTTGCTTGGCCTAATTCTCATCGTAATATGATTCGACTAGGTATTGCTTTATATGGAGTTTCACCATTTACTGATCAGGTTGCAGATATCGAACCAGTTATGACACTTAAATCAGAGTTAATTACGGTTCGTAAACACCTAAAAGGACAATCGGTCGGTTATGGACAAACTTGGACTAGTGAAAGTGATACCATTTTAGGCGTTGTCGCAATGGGATATGGTGATGGTTATCCACGAGGTATTCCCGCTAATACCCCTGTAAGTATTAATGGTCGAATTGTACCTATTGTCGGTCGCGTTTCAATGGATATGATTGTGGTAGACTTAGGACAACATAGCCAAGATAAACCGGGTGATGAAGTTATTTTTTGGGGCAAAGAGTTACCCGTTGAACAAATTGCCGAGCATACAGGGATTAGTGCTTATGAGTTATTAACGCGCTTAACATCACGCGCAAAAATTCGTTATAAAGATTAAGTTATGATTAAAAAATTATTTGTGTACACGTTACTGACGTTAGTTTTAATTGCCGGTGGTTCATTAGGTATTGGTTACTATTTTTTACAGAAATTTTCACAACAACATATGAATATCACTACAGATAATCAAATGTTTGTATTAAAAAAAGGAACCTCATTACATCAATTAGTTGAGCAAGTAAAGACTAGTAATTTGATGCAACAAGCTTACTTGCTTCCGTATTTATATAAACTCGATCCATCATTAAGCTCCATAAAAGCAGGTACTTATCAATTACATCCTCATATGACCGTTGAAGAATTTTTAAAGTTACTTGTATCGGGTAAAGAAAGCAGTTTTTATGTACAATTTGTTGAAGGAAAGCGTGCTAAAGATTGGTTAAATGTGCTTAGTAATACGCCTTATATTCAGCAAACATTAACAGGTAAGTCTCATGATGAAATTGCTAAGTTGTTAGGTATTGATGGCCCATTAGAAGGTTGGTTATCACCTGATACTTATCAATATACTGCAGATAGTCTTGATATCAATATTTTGAAACGGGCATATTTAACTATGAAGACTAATCTACAAAAAGTATGGGATAATCGCGATAGTGATCTACCTTATAAATCCCCTTATGAATTGTTGATTATTGCTTCAATTATTGAAAAAGAAACAGGTATCAATTCTGAACGAGCTAACGTTGCTTCTGTTTTTGTTAACCGCTTAAAAGCAAATATGAAGTTACAAACTGATCCAACCATAATTTACGGTTTAGGTGAGAATTATACTGGCACGATTAGGCGTATTGATTTGACTGATACCAATAATCCTTATAATACCTATGTAATTGAAGGATTGCCTCCGACACCGATTGCGATGCCTAGTTTGGCTTCGCTTGAGGCAGCGGCTCATCCGGCAAAAACCAAATATCTGTTTTTTGTTGCTAATGGAACCGGTGGGCATACGTTCAGCAGCACTTATAGTAACCATCAACAAGCGGTGAATGAATATCGTCGACTAACGAATAATAATTAATTTATTCAATACTACAGCCACACTTTGTGGCTGTTTTTTTAGCTAAAATACTTTCAATCATCCATTCTTTGGTTAGTTGATAATTCATCAAGTTCCTTTATCAACTTTAATAAGTCATCAACATCCATTTCTTGCTGTTTAAATGCTTCTTCAAAATAAGGATGAAGGGCAAATTTTGGTAATTCAGCATTAGCATCGATTAATGCTTGCATTCGTGGGATAAATATCCACTGTAACCATTCATAGGGTTGCATGGTATCAAGCGCAAATGGCTGTTCACTCAAAAACGCCTCAGCTGCTGGAGGCGAAGGTTGCCAAAGTGTCAATCTTTGTAATTCATCTTTAATCAATCTTAATTGATTAGTCATTAAATCTATTTGTTTATGATAATTAATTAGTGATCGGTAATACTGCCAATCAAAATAAGGTCCTGGATCTGTTTTCCTTGTTGGGGCAATATCACTATGGCCAGTAATATGTTTAATTGGATAGGTTTGTTGTAATAATTTGGTTACTATGGCCAGTTGCTGATATTGTATTTCGGTAAAGTCCTCAGTATCACAACCTTCCATTTCAATACCAATTGAGAAATCATTACAATTTTCCTTGCCAGCAAAGATAGATTTGCCTGCATGCCAAGCCCGTTTATCAAAAGGGACAAATTGAATAATTTCACCATCACGTCTTATGAACAAATGGCTTGATACTTGTAATTGATAAATTTCAGCAAAATAGGGGTGTGCGTTTGGGTCTAGTTTACCTGTAAAGAGTTGTTCGACATAAGGACCGCCATATTGCTTAGGTGGTAGGCTAATATTATGAATAACCAGTAATGAGATGGGTTGATCTTCTGGACGGTCATTATAATAAGGCGATTTTATTTGCTTAATATTTTTAATCCAACCATCAACAATTTTTAAAGGCATAATAGCTCCGATACATTTAGATTTGCTATAAATTTCGATCTGTTTCACAATTTTAATTACCACAGTGATGATTGTGGTGATCATTTTGTATTTCAAGTTCTAAAATTTTCTCTATATATTATTTCATTTTTTAAATTAGCTATAAAGTCACACTATCAAACAATTATTTGATTTGTGAGGCTGTTATGCAATACCAATCTGGATTTACTCTATTTGAATTAATGATCGCTATTGTCGTGATAGCAATTTTAACTGCTATCGGTTTACCTGCTTATCAAGGTTATATTAAAAAAGCAGCCTTAACTGATATGCTGCAATCAATGACTGCATATAAAACAGCCATTGAAATTTGTGCTATAGAGCAAGGCGCTTTAAGCAAATGTAGTAGTGGTAATAACGGTGTGCCAACGACTAGAACGACCAATTATGTGACTTCAATTAATGTCACGAATGGGATAATAAATTTAGTCGGTAAAAGCGCTTTATCAAGTCTAACTGTAACCTTAACACCTACTTTGAATGCTAATTTAGGTAATTTAGATTGGTCACGTACATGTCTAACAAATCCACCAGAGCCAACTTTAGTTACAGCTTGTGAAGATATTTTTAAATTTTAATTGTGATTAATATCGTATAAATAGGATAACCGCTATGCAAGAAGAGAATCTCGTCGAAAGCTTAGACAAATTATTGCTTTCAGCATTGGATAAGCGGGCATCAGATATTCATTTTGAGCCTTATCAAAATCATTATCGAATTCGCATGAGAATTGATGGCGTTTTGCAAAATATGCTAACACCGCCGTTAATGTTAGCTAAACAGATTGCAGCTAGACTAAAGGTTATGGCTAATTTAAATATTGCTCAACAACGGCTACCGCAAGATGGTCAACTGGTGATTAATAATTATGCAATGCGCATAGCTACTTTACCTGTCATTAATGGTGAAAAGATTGTATTACGGGTTATGGATAATCATGACTCAGAATTAAGCATCGATGATTTAGGATTAACAGGGGAAGATCTATTAACCTTTAAACAAATATTAGATTATCCACAAGGCTTGATTTTGGTAACAGGACCGACTGGCAGTGGTAAAACTATGACGTTATATAGTGCTTTAAAGCGATTAAATAAACCTAAATGTAATATTTGTAGTGTTGAAGATCCGATCGAAATTCCATTAGATGGTATTAATCAAACAGCAGTTAATCTTAAGGCTGGTTTAAGTTTTTCTGTGATATTACGAGCCTTTTTGCGTCAAGACCCCGATGTGATGATGATTGGTGAAATTCGTGATCCTGAAACGGCTGAGATTGCCATTCAAGCAGCGCAAACGGGGCATTTAGTGTTATCAACCCTACACACCAATTCTAGTATTGAGGCTATCATTCGTTTAAATCAAATGGGGATTAAAAATTACTTGTTATCATCCAGTTTAAAACTAGTTATTGCGCAACGATTAGTTCGTAAATTGTGCCAACATTGTAAAATGGTAGCCAGTGAGCTTACGTTGATAAATAACGAACCGTCACCACATTTTATCGCCATGGGTTGTGAAAAATGTGTGGGTGGTTATTTAGGGCGGATAGGCTTATATGAACTGTTAATTATCACACCACAAGTACAACAACAGATTTTAACCAATCAACCGATTACCTCACCAAATATGGTATCGCTTAGACAAGTAGGCAATAAACTCGTTCAACAAGGCATCACTACGCTAGCAGAATTGAATCGTGTTTTAGGTAATAATTGAGTGATAGTTTGGAGATAATGCATGAAGCGACTCTATTATTGGTATGATATTAACTTTCATCAAAATAAAATTATTGCCATATCTAAGCAAGATGTGCGAAGAAAATTGTTATTAGAAGGACAACTTGCGATTAAAATTAGTTCCGGTAACTTAATTACCTCACAAAGTTTTAAACTTAGTGAACTGCTTATTATAACTAAACAGTTAGCTACAATGTTAAAAGCCGGATTATCAATTGTAGAGAGTTTACGATTACTGATTGATGATCAACCTAAAGCGCAATGGCAATATCTGTTAACCGATATTAGTCAGAAAATAACCAAAGGTGAATCACTATCGATTGCATTAAAACAGCACCGTTCAGTATTTTCAGAACTTTATTGTGAAATTATTGCTATTGGTGAATTGACCGGAAGATTAGAACAGAGTTTTGAACAATTAACCTATCACCTAGAAAGAACATTATCAATACAAAATCAGATTAAAAAGGCGCTGCGTTATCCACTTTTTTTATTATTTGTATCGGTGATAGTGATTATGGTTATGATATTTATTGTCCTGCCAAAATTTGCCGACATTTATCAGAGCTTTGATGCAGAGTTACCCTATTTTACGCAATTAGTGATTGATGTAGCTAATAATGTTAGACAAGATGGGTTATTTATATTATTAGCTATTACGTTATGTTATTTGTTTTTTCATTATGTTGTTAAAGTACGTTATCAGCTTATTATGGATAAGTATAAATTACAGCTCCCTTTAATTGGTCAAATAATCCAATCTCAATGTCTAATGCAAATTTTTCATACATTAGCAATAACTCAACAAGCAGGTATCCCACTTTTGACAGGATTAACAGCCTCTTCTAAAACTATAAGTAATTTTTATTACCGTAATATCATCAAGCAAATTATGACGGGGATTGAACAGGGGAATAGCTTTAGTCAAATGTTAGCTAGCTATCCAGCTTTACCGAAGCTTTGTGTGCAACTAGTTCATGCCGGCGAAGAGTCTGGTTCATTAGATATTATGTTGGATAATATTACTCTTTACTATCAACAACAAAACCAAACCTTAACTGATAATCTAGTCAAAGCATTTGAACCTTCATTAATGCTAATTTTAGCTACAATAATCGGCAGTTTAATTATTGCGATATATTTACCTATATTCCAAATGGCTGACGTGATCAGCTAATGGCTATACTCTTTTTTTGCCTCGGACTTGCTATAGGTAGTTTTTTGCGAGTTGCTTATTATCGTTATTCACCTACGCAGTCTTTATATGAATATCTGTTCGCTATTACTATTCCTCGTTCTTCATGCCAAAATTGTCATCACAAACTTAGTGCTTGGCAGTTAATTCCTGTATTGTCATGGTTGATGTTAAAAAGACGTTGTTATTATTGTTACCATAAAATAACCAATAGCTATGCTATTTTTGAACTAACTATAGCAATATTATTTTTGCTGATTTATTTAGATAAGGGGCTAAATTTTAGATGTGCTTTACTTATGTTACTTGCAGTTATTTTTTTGTTGTTAGCACTAATTGATATTAACTATTTATTATTGCCAGATTTTTTTACTCAACCATTAATGTGGGGTGGGTTGATAATGGCTTACTTAAATTTATCTTCATTTACTATCAATGATGCACTAGTAGGTATTTTGTTCGGCTATTTAATGCTTAAATTACCGGCAATCATCTTTTTTTGTATAACAAGTAAACAGGGATTAGGTGGTGGTGATATAAAGTTAATTGCTGCTTTAGGTGCGTGGTTACCTTACCAGTTATTACCGTTAATGTTAATCATTGCATCGACGTTGGCTATCATCTATTACATTTTCTCAAAATATCTATTTAAAAAAAGCTATCAATTAATCGCTTTTGGTCCCTTTTTATTAATCTCAGGGTATTTTATTATCTACTTAAACTGAACAATTTTCTTGTTTCTATCTTAAATGATTTTAATTAGTTATTTTTTGATTCTATTGTCAAATTTTGCTTATAACTAAAAATGATAAGGTTAGTAAAAATCGTTATTTATATTCATTTTCAATAAACGTTATAGTGCAATTAACTCTTTCAGATTTGTAGTTAAGTAATTAATTAAGGAATGATCAATGACGAATATTATTGCCAACAGCATTAACGCATTAAAAGATGAAATGACCGAATGGCGTCATTATATTCATGCTCATCCAGAAACTGCTTTTGAAGAAAAACAAACTACCGAGTTTATTATCGAAAAATTAAAATCGTTTGGTATTACTGAACTATATACAGAATTTGCACCGACCGGGGTGGTAGGCATTATTCATGGTAAAAATAATGGTCGAACTATTGCATTACGAGCGGATATTGATGCATTAGATATTATTGAAGAAAATGATATTGATTACTGTTCAACGATTCATGGCAAAATGCATGCCTGTGGACATGATGGACATACAGCAACTTTATTAGGTGTAGCAAAATATTTAAGCGTTCATCGAGATTTTTCTGGCACAGTTGTGGTTATTTTCCAACCTGCTGAAGAAAACGAAGGTGGCGGTAGAGTCATGGTTGAAAATGGTTTATTTGATAAATTTCCCATCGAAGCTGTTTATGGTATGCATAATCAACCTAATCTAGCATTAAACCATTTTTTAATTAATCATGGTGCAGTGATGGCATCTTATGATGTTTTTGAAATCAAAATAACCGGGGTGGGTGCCCATGCAGCTGCACCACATTTAGGCAAAGAAACGATTTTAACTGCTACCACAATTGTTAATAATTTACAGACGATTGTTAGTCGTAATCTAAATCCAATTGATTCATTGGTTATTAGTGTGACACAAATTCACAGTGGCGATACTTGGAATGTACTGCCTCAACATGCTGTGATTCGCGGTACTGTTAGAGCATTGAATACTGAAGATCAAAATTTAGCAGAAGAGCGCATTAAACATATTTCGACAGGTATTGCTTTAACTTTCAATACCAGAGCGGAGGTTGATTATCAGCGACGTTATCCAGCAACTATTAATCACGCTAAACAAGCTGATATTGCCATTAAAGCTGCACAAAAAATTGTTGGTGACGATAAGATTAATGTGGATTCACCACCAACGATGGGATCAGAAGATTTTGCCTTTATGTTGCAAAAAATACCTGGCGCTTATATTAAAATTGGTGCAGGTGAAGGCACAAATGTTCACAATCCTTCATATAATTTTAATGATGAAATTCTGACAACTGGTGCGCGCTATTTTATCGAAATTGTATATCAAGAATTAGGACAGTAAATTTTAATCAGCTGGAATAGGTTTATTCCAGCTGAATTAATATTATTGGTTCTAAACCATTTATACGTTCAATTTAGAAATTCAACAGACTATCTAATTGGCCTTTAACACGGAAATTTGTTTCAATATCAATGCCATTGGCTAACACGACTTGCACATAGATTTGATTATCTTGTTCAAGTTTTAATGCAGCTAATACTTGACCACCTTCTCGCCAATTTCCATCAAGTTCATATTCAAGCTTGTCACCAATTATTGGCAAAGTCTTGCTTTTTCCAACCAACAGATAAAGTCCACGATTATTTGCGCCTCGAAATTGAGCTCTAGCTACCATCTCTTGTCCACAATAACAGCCTTTATCAAAACTAATGGCATTATAATGTTGTAAGTTACAAGCCTGTGGTAAAAGACTTTCAATATTTGGCTCATCAATAATGGCATAACCTGCTTCTAAATCGAGTTTTAACCAATGATCAGCAGATTGTAAGTCGGTTGGTAATGGTTCATTTGATACTTTTATTACTCGAATTTCAGGTAATGGAATTTTGATATAAGTTACATCTCCCCTTGTGAGACAACTATTATCACCTAATTCTGCAATAATCGATTGTTCAATGGCATTATTTTCTAAGCCAATTAGGTTAAGATCAGTAACTGGTTCAACTGTCACTTTTGAAAAAACGGCAAATTTTTTAAGAGCGGCAATTTGTTTTTCGGCAACTGTTTTTCGCACAATATAAAAAATATCTGCTCCTCGTTGAAATAATATTAAATTACTCCACATCCTGCCTTTTGCATCACAGTGGGCTGCAAATAGTGCTGTATATTCATTAAGATGATTAATATCAGCAGTCACTTGTCCTTGTAAAAATGTACGATTGTCAGTACCTGATACTTTGACTAATTGCCAATCAGATAGGGAAGTTGGTTTACAATAAGAATTGTTCATTAAAAACACCTTTTTAATATAAAGGACTCGAGTACAAAATAACTAGTATAAGTTATGCATAAAAAAAACAAACAAAAAATAATAAATAATTCTTAATAAATCATAAGGATATTATTTATCAATCAATTAAAAATTGACATTAATCCAATTAAAATCGATTAATTGAATATTTACAAGTTATTTCTTTCAAAAATGAGGCCTAGTATCCAAAAAAGATAAGTATATCGCACATATTATTGACTTTATTGATTTTCTGTATTAGTTCATGCAAAATAAATCAAAAATGACAAATAAGTTATAAATGGAGGCAACAACCATGGCAAAACTGTCAGGCGCAGAAATGGTTATTCAGTCACTGATTGATCAAGGAGTTAAGCAGATATTTGGTTATCCAGGTGGTAGTGTTCTGGATATCTATGATGCAATTCATACCTTAGGTGGTATTGAGCATATTTTAGTTCGTCATGAGCAAGCTGCAGTACATATGGCTGATGGTTATGCCAGAGCAACAGGTGATGTTGGTGTGGTACTTGTTACTTCAGGCCCCGGGGCAACTAATACTATTACTGGTATTGCAACAGCCTATATGGATTCAGTGCCATTAGTAATTTTATCTGGCCAAGTTGCGAGTAATTTAATTGGTAATGATGCCTTCCAAGAGTGTGATATGGTTGGGATTTCCCGCCCAATTGTTAAACATAGTTTTTTAATCAAAGATAGTAAAGATATTCCAGAAACGATTAAAAAAGCGTTTTATATTGCTTCTACTGGTCGCCCAGGTCCAGTTGTTATTGATTTGCCGAAAGATATAGTTAATCCAGCTAACAAATATAATTATAATTATCCAAAGTCAGTGACAATGCGATCTTATAATCCAACGACTCAAGGACATAAAGGGCAAATTAAAAAAGCATTAACTATTTTATTAGCAGCTAAAAAACCTGTGTTATACATTGGTGGTGGGGTAATTAGTGCTGACGCTAGCAATGTGGTTAAATCACTAGCAGATAAACTCAATTTGCCTGTGACTTCAACGTTAATGGGGATTAGTGCTTTTCCCGGAACAGATAAAAAATATTTAGGCATGATTGGTATGCATGGTGTCTATGAAGCTAATATGGCAATGCATAATGCAGATGTTATTTTTGCAATAGGTGCTCGTTTTGATGATAGAACTACTAACAATGTTGAAAAATATTGTCCAAAAGCCAAAATTATTCATATTGATATTGATCCAACGTCTATATCCAAAACTGTTTCTGCAACTATTCCGGTAGTAGGTGATGCAAAACAAGTTGTTGAAACCATGTTAACACAACTTGAAGATCTTAGTACTGAACGTGACCTAGATGCTTTAGTTGATTGGTGGAAGCAGATTGAGCATTGGCGAGCTCGCAAATGTCTTGCTTATAGCCATGAAGGTGAAAGTATCAAGCCACAAGAAGCGATTGAAGTTTTATATAAGCTGACCAAAGGTGATGCTTATATTGCAACCGATGTAGGGCAACATCAAATGTTTACTGCGCTCTATTATCCCTTTGACAAACCTCGTCATTTTATTACTTCTGGTGGTCTTGGTACCATGGGCTTTGGTTTACCTGCTGCATTGGGTGTTAAACTTGCATTCCCTAAGAAGCATGTAGTTTGTGTAACAGGTGATGGTAGTATTCAAATGAATATTCAAGAGCTTTCAACAGCCTTGCAATATGGTTTACCTGTAATTGTTTTAAACCTTAACAACCGTTTTTTAGGCATGGTTAAGCAATGGCAAGATATGATTTATGCTGGTCGTCATTCATCATCTTATATGGAGTCATTACCTGATTTTGCCAAGATTGCCGAAGCTTATGGTCATGTTGGGATGGTAATTAATAAACGAGAAGATCTGGAACCTAAGCTTAAAAAAGCGCTAGCTATAAAAGATCGTTTAGTTTTTATTGATGTCATGACTGATGCGACAGAACATGTTTATCCAATGCAAATTCGCGGTGGGGCAATGAATGAGATGTGGCTTAGTAAAACGGAGAGAACCTAATGCGTTATATATTATCAATTTTAACTGAAAATGAACCAGGTGCATTATCAAGAATTATTGGTTTATTTTCACAGCGTGGGTTTAATATTGAATCCATTACTACCGCACAAACTGAAGATCCAACAATGAGTCGAATGACGATTCAAACATCTGGTGATGAACATGTGCTTGAACAGATCCAAAAACAATTACATAAGTTGGTCAATGTTTATCGTGTTAATGACCTTACAGAGGGGCCACATGTTGAACGTGAAATAATGTTAGTTAAAGTTGCAGCTAAAAGCTCTGATGCACGTGATGAAGTTAAACGTTGTGCTGATATTTTTAGAGGTTCGATTGTTGATGTGACGGCAACACATTATATTGTCCAATTATCAGGTACTAGTGAAAAATTAGAATCATTTCTATCCTCTATTCGTGAGACTTGTAATATAGTAGAAATTGTTCGCTCTGGTATTATTGGTTTATCACGCAGTGAAAAAACGGTCAAATAAGTTATCATCTAAATAAAATGAAAAGCGCGCTAGGCGCTTTTTTTATAAATGAAAAAGTAATCGTCAAATAATTTCCTAAAAATGTGGTATAACGCATCAGGTTCGGACTTATGTCCTAGTTGAAACAAAAATATCTTTATTATAATTGGAGCAATTTATTTATTATTTAGGAAATATTATGACTGCACATATTAATGCTAATCCCAATGACTTTGCTCAAACCGTTATCATGCCCGGCGATCCTTTACGCGCAAAATTTATTGCAGAAAATTACTTAACCGATGTTAAAGAGGTTTGTAATGTACGTAATATGCTAGGATATACTGGATTGTATGAGGGCGTTGCGGTGTCAGTAATGGGGCATGGAATGGGGATTCCATCAATAACCCTTTATGCGCATGAATTAATTAATGACTTTAATGTTAAACGTATTATCCGAGTGGGTTCTTTAGGTGCCACACAGCAAAGCGTTAAAATGCGTGATGTCATATTAGCCGTGGCTGCGGGGACGGATTCAATGACTAATCAAAAAAGAGCGAATGGTTATAATATTGCCACATCGGCGACGTTCTCGTTATTACATCGTGCCTATGAAATGGCTAATACTATGGATTTACCAGTTAAAGTAGGTAATGTGTTTAGTGGCGATCTTTATTATGACCCTGATGAAACGTTGATTAGCACATTAGAAAAATCAGGGGTACTAGGAATTGATATGGAAGTTGCTGGTTTATATGGAATTGCGCAACAGTTTAATGTCGAATCGTTAGCCATTTTAACTGTTTCAGACCATTGTTTAACTGGTGAAGAGACAACGGCGGAAGAAAGGCAAATGACATTTAATAATATGATCAAACTTGCTTTAAACGTGGCTATTAAATCTTAATTGGTTATTTATTGCCTTTTTCGGATGGAAATATGAAAAATAAATTATCGCTCACACTTATTAGTTTTTTAGCTAACTTTATTATGGCTGGTTTTGCCTCTCAGTTTGGTATGCTAATAGAACCAATAGCGCAAAATTTTAATGCAGATGTAAACCGTGTCGCATTCATTTTTTCTTTATTAAATGGTGGGGCTTTAATAGGAACTATTTTGGCTTTCTTTTTAATCGATATTATTGGGATTAAACGAATTACCTTACTTAGTTATACAATTATTGTTATTAGTTCCTTTATTTTATATATCACCAACTCGCTAATAATACTTGAAGTTTGTATGACTTTGATAGGATTGTGTGGTGGAATAGGGTTGTGTATCGCGGGTACTATTGTGGTATCGACTTGGCAAGATAAGATACAAAGTACAATGTTAGTGGTACAAGATGCTACATTTAATATTGCTGGCATTATTTTCCCGCTAATCACTACCTATGCTTTAACTCATAATCTATCTTGGGCTAGTAGCTATTTAACGGTTGGAATAGTTGCAGTAGTGATGTTAATCATTATTTTATTTACTAATTTCGATTTAATTAATCAGCCTAAAGCAAAACAAGAGAAGCATCAGCGATCTGAATGGAACTTTGGTATTATATCTTCTGGTTTCGGTTTATTTTTGGCGATGTTAGCGTTATATACGTTTTTAACTTGGGCTCCTCTATTTGTTAGCCAAAAATTTTCAATTTCGTTTGAAGATGCAGGCAACATTATTACTCAATATTGGACAGCAGCCTTAATCGGAGCATTAGTTTCGACGGCGATTGTAACGCGAGTTAAAATTGAGCATTTTTTTATTTCTATCATTTTATTAGCCTTCATAATGACACTGATGATCGTCAATACTGAAAATATTGATTATATTGGTTACTATACTTATGGATATGGATTTGTATGCTCTGCTTTATATAACGCTTTTGTGGCTTATGGCGTGACCTTTGTAAAAAAAGCATCAAGTAAAAATGTTTCATTCATTTTAATTAGCGGTAGTGCTGGGGCTATGTTTAGTCCAGCTATAAGCTCGAAATTATATAACTATTTGGGTATTCAAATTATCATGAATGCGATACCTATACTTTATGCTGTTATTATTGTTATGTTGGTGATTTCAATTCTTTTAAAGAAAAGGGTCAATAATTAAAAATAATAGATTAGATTGAAATGGCATATCTTTTATTATTATTGACTATAATTGTACCAAATTAGAAAAAGATAACGCTGTAGATCATTAAGTATCTATACGTTATCCAATATTAATGTGTGAGTGATATGCAATTAAAATCATTAAATAAAGGTCGTTTTAGTCATTATTGGCAAGATAATAATAAGTTGTTTGCTTCAATTATTGAACAATGTATTGTTGAAAAAAAAATCGTAGATGAAAAAACTACGCTTTTTCGTCAAGGATGTAAAGTCGATAATTTAATTGTTGTTTATAATGGTACGATTTCAATACGTTATCAGGCCAATAATGGACGTCGATTTCATATAGGTACGGTAGATTGCGATGAGCATATATTTGGCGAAATGGAGTTCTTCACCAACTATCTATGTCAATTTGATATTATCGCCGAAGAAGCATTAACTATCGCTGTCGTTAGTATTGATAAATTATATCAATCATTACTTGAACATCCTAAATTAGCACTGTTTTTCGCTAGTGCTATTGCCTTTGATTATCAAGAAACCTTAGATATCTTCTTAAAAAGAACATTATATTCAATTTGTTACAACATTGCTTTTGATATGTATCAACATCACCTTAATATTCACCCGGTTAATAATTTTCAAAAAAACTATTTAGAAGCAGAACGTTTTGGTACTACTGACCGTGTTTATCGTCGTGCTGTTAATGAGTTAATTAACTTAGATATCGTACATAAAGTTGCAGGTAAATTAGAAATTAAAAATATCGATAACCTTAAAGAGTTTATCGAATTTAAGGGGAAATTCGCCAAGTAATTTAAATTATATCGTTAATCGCCAATAAAACGTTCTACTGAAAAAGATATCAAAAAAATATTAACTATATTGGGATTAATATTAGACGGATTATCTAAATAATAGATCTTATTTCATTAAGCAAAGTGAGTAACTTATCGATTAAACATAATTATTCAATTGTGAGCTAAGCCATATTCTGTTATACTATTTTCCCGTCTGATTCATCATATATTGCATTAGTTTTTATGGTTTAAACTTATGTGATATTGTTCAATTAAATTAATAATGGTCTGGTATTAATGGTCACGAATTATATTTTTGTAACAGGCGGTGTCGTTTCTTCTTTAGGTAAAGGCATTGCCGCAGCATCTCTAGCTGCAATTTTAGAAGCCCGCAATTTAAAAGTCACCATGCTAAAACTTGATCCCTATATCAACGTCGATCCGGGAACAATGAGCCCAATTCAACATGGTGAAGTTTTTGTGACTGAAGACGGTGCCGAAACTGATCTTGATTTGGGGCATTATGAGCGCTTTATTCGCACCAAAATGAGTCGAAAAAACAATTTTACCACTGGACGAATTTATTCTGATGTTTTACGTAAAGAACGTCGTGGTGATTATTTAGGCGCAACAGTCCAAGTTATTCCTCATATTACTAATGCGATAAAAGATCGTGTTATTGATGGTGCCAAAGGTTATGATGTCGCTATCGTTGAAGTTGGTGGTACTGTTGGTGACATTGAATCATTGCCATTTTTGGAAGCTATTCGCCAATTAGCGGTAGATGTTGGTCGTGAACACACATTATTTATGCACTTAACATTAGTTCCTTACCTTGCATCATCTGGTGAAGTTAAAACAAAACCAACTCAACACTCAGTGAAAGAGTTATTATCAATTGGTATTCAACCTGACGTATTAATTTGTCGTTCAGATCGGGCTATTCCAGCTAACGAAAGAGCTAAAATTGCGCTATTTTGTAATGTGCCTGAACGTGCGGTAATTTCACTTAAAGATGTTGATTCGATTTACAAAATCCCTGCATTATTAAAATCACAAAATTTAGATACTTTTGTGTGCAATCGCTTCCATCTTGAATGCAAAGAAGCGGATCTATCTGAATGGGAACAAGTGATTTACGAAGAAGCTAATCCAGTTGGTGAAGTAACTATCGGTATGGTTGGTAAATATATTGCTTTACCAGATGCTTATAAATCAGTGAATGAAGCACTAAAACACGGTGGTTTAAAAAATCGTTTAACCGTTCACATCCGTTACATTGATTCAGAAGATCTTGAATCTCGCGGCAGCGAAATATTACAAGGTTTAGACGCAATATTAATCCCAGGTGGCTTTGGCTATCGTGGTGTTGAAGGCAAAATTATGGCGGCACGTTATGCACGCGAAAACAAAATTCCTTATTTAGGTATTTGCCTTGGCTTACAAGTAGCATTAATCGAATATGCTCGTAATGTTGCTGGCATAAAAGATGCTAATTCAACAGAGTTTGTTAAAGATTGCGCAAATCCAGTAATTGCATTAATTACTGAATGGAGCGATGAATCAGGAAAAGTGGTTCAACGCAGTGAAGATAGTGATCTTGGTGGTACTATGCGTTTAGGTTCTCAAATTTGTCATTTAGAGCCTGATTCATTAGTTGCAGGTATGTACAAAAAAGAATCAATTACCGAGCGTCATCGCCATCGTTATGAAGTAAACAACAATTTATTACCAGAAGTGGTTAAAGCTGGATTAAAAGTAACAGGATTATCAACTGATAAAAAACTAGTAGAAATTATTGAAATTCCTGATCATCCATGGTTTGTTGCGTGTCAATTCCATCCGGAATTCACTTCAACACCACGTGATGGACATCCATTATTTAGTAGTTTTATTAAAGCTGCCAAAGATCATCAAGATCAGCAGTAAAAATAGTTTATATTTACATTATAGTTACATATCTGTCATATAGAGGAAAATAACATGGCAAAAATCGTTAAAGTACATGGTCGTGAAGTCATCGACTCTCGTGGTAACCCAACTGTTGAAGCTGAAGTTCATTTAGAAGGTGGTTTCGTTGGTCTTGCTATCGTTCCATCAGGAGCATCAACAGGTTCACGTGAAGCATTAGAACTTCGTGATGGTGACAAATCTCGCTTTTTAGGTAAAGGCGTACTTAAAGCTGTTGAAAACGTAAATGGCCCAATTGCTAAAGCAGTTGTTGGTAAAGATGCGTTAGATCAAGCAGCTATCGACCAAGTAATGCTTGACTTAGACGGTACTGATTTCAAATCAAACTTAGGTGCTAACTCAATTCTTGCTGTATCTTTAGCTACAGCTAAAGCAGCAGCAGCAGCTAAAGGCGTACCACTTTATCAACATATCGCTGATCTTAATGGTACTCCAGGTCAATACTCTATGCCATTACCAATGATGAACATCATCAATGGTGGTGAGCATGCTGATAATAACATCGACTTACAAGAATTTATGATTCAACCAGTTGGTGCTAAAACAGTACGTGAAGCAATCCGTATGGGTTCTGAAGTATTCCACAATTTAGCAAAAGTACTTCACGCTAAAGGCATGAACACTGCTGTTGGTGATGAAGGCGGTTTTGCTCCTAACTTAGGTTCAAATGCTGAAGCATTAGCTTGCATCAAAGAAGCAGTTGAAAAAGCTGGTTATGTATTAGGTAAAGACATTACTTTAGCGATGGACTGTGCAGCTTCTGAATTCTATAACAAAGAAACTGGTAAATACGTATTAAAAGGTGAAGGTAATAAAGAGTTCACAGCTCAAGAATTTACTCACTATCTAGAAGGTTTAACTGAACAATATCCAATCGTATCTATCGAAGATGGTTTAGACGAAAGCGATTGGGAAGGTTGGGCATACCAAACTAAAGCATTAGGTAACAAAATCCAATTAGTTGGTGACGATCTATTTGTAACTAACACTAAAATCTTCAAACAAGGTATTGAGAAAGGTATCGCTAACTCAATCCTAGTTAAAGTTAACCAAATCGGTACTTTAACTGAATCTATCGCAGCTGTTAAAATGGCGAAAGATGCGGGTTATACTGCGGTTATCTCTCACCGTTCAGGGGAAACTGAAGATTCAACTATCGCTGATTTAGCTGTTGGTTTAGCTGCTGGTCAAATCAAAACTGGTTCAATGAGCCGTTCTGATCGTGTTGCTAAATACAACCAATTAATCCGTATTGAAGAAGCTTTAGGTTCAAAAGCACCATTTAACGGTTTAAAAGAAGTTAAAGGTCAATAATTCGTTTTTATAAACGATGCCTTTTAATAAAACGGTGACTCAGTTCACCGTTTTTTATTGCTTATTTTTATTACTCAAGCGGTGACATACACCATAAGGGTTGCGTTGCTTTGGGTTGTGTTGTACTCTTAGGCACTTACGTTGAAATGGTGCCTTAAATTTGAAAATAATCATAAATATCTAATTGATAATTTATAATTTAACCACATATAACTCTTTTATATATTAACCAATACGAATACTTTTTTCTGCTTATGAATAATATTACGAATATGTCCCAGCCTAAAAGTAAATGGCAACTTTTTAACTGGCTTTGTTCAGGTAAATTACCACTTAACGAATTATGGCTTAAACCGACTTATCGTTATAAATTTTTTTTTCGAACTCTATTTTTAAGTCCTATTACGCTTAAATTATTAGACAAATTAAGACAATACAAGTTACTTGGTTACTATTTATCATGCCAAACTAATTTACCATGTAAACTACAACGACCTTATTTAGCTTCTTGTTTGAGTCAACAAGAGCGGTACGAGGCATTAGCTTATCATTATGATTTTTTAGCTAATCGTCCTGATAGCATGACAAAAGCCTTCTATAACTTAGATACTCCCTTTGAATTGGCTAGTATTAGGGCAAAAAATGACGCCAATATAAAAATTGCGATTCAAGCACGTAATAAATATGCTCGGGAAGGGGAACTCAGTCTCTATTTTTATGATAATGACGGCATTGATTTAGCAACGTTAACTTTTTCCATCGCTAAATATCAACAAAAGCCAACTCTTTTTATTTCCGGCTTACAAGGAACAGGGCATCATGAAGCTCGAACCCGAGTACAACAGGCAACAAAACAGTGCTATGGGCTTTTTCCTAAACGCGTGGCTGTTGAGGCAGCGTTAATTATTGCGAGTTATTTTCAACTTGAACAGATTATAGCGGTAGGTAATAAAACGCATGTCTACAACAACTGGCGTTATAACAGCCGACAAGAGAGAATCTTATCTGACTATGATGATTTTTGGTTAACCATTGACGGCAAACAAGACGAAAGATCGTTATTTATTTTACCAACACAAATTAACCGCAAATCACTTGAAGAGGTTGCCAGTAAAAAGCGTTCTGAGTATCGCAATCGTTATGCATTACTAGATGAGCTCAAGAACAATATTGAAACACAATTAGCATTATTAAAATAATCTTTTAATCTATCGCTTGCATTATATTGCAAGCGATATTAATCAAGATCCAAATCTATCTAATACTTTTAATATAAAAATGATAATTAAGGAATGAAATATGTATTTTGGTATTCTTATTGCTTTAGTACCGTTATGTTTAGGTTATTTGATTAAGTTCAAAGAGCAAAAATGGATCGCCAAAATAAACCAAGTCCTAAGCTGGATGGTCTATTTTATATTATTTATAATGGGAACCGAACTAGCTCATTTAGATAATCTTGCCGCTAATTTAAAAATTATCTTATTTTATACTGGTATTATTTTTATCTGCACTTTTGGTGGTAATTTCATTTTCTTAGCCCTAGTAGATATATTACTGCCATGGCGCACCACCCACAGCAGCCAAACTTATGAGTCACGATTTAAAATGATCTTGGAATCCTTGCGGGTCTGTATTGCATTGATAGCAGGATTTGTTGCAGGACTTTTTCCACTTTTTATTTGGCAATATAGTGAAGATATTACCAAAGTGGTTTTAGTATTTTTACTATTACTTATTGGTATTCAGTTACGTAGTAATAATATTTCGTTAAAACAGATTTTATTGAATAAAGTGGGTATTGCTACGGCCATTATTGTCATCCTAAGTACCTTTTTAGGTGGTATTATTGCCGCCTTGATATTGGCACAACCAGTGCGAGTAGGGTTGGCAATGTCATCAGGATTTGGTTGGTATTCATTATCGGGAATATTGATGACTGAAGCTCATGGTCCAATCATTGGTAGTGCTACTTTCTTAAATGACATTCTACGAGAATTATGTGCCATTATCTTAATTCCTACCTTAATCAAACGATATAAACTTACTGCACTAGGTTTATGTGGCGCAACTTCTATGGATTTTACCTTACCTATGCTGCAAAAAGGTGCAGGGGTAAGTATTGTACCACCAGCCATCGTGCAAGGTTTTTTATTAACGTTAATAATGCCAATATTTATGACTCTGTTTAATTCTGGATTATTCTAATTTTTTTCCTAAATTTAACTGGTGAGGTTGATAACTAATAATAGATAGTTTACTGGTGATTATCATTGTAACTATATGATGATTTAAATTTTCGACAGTAATAAAACTACATTATTAAAACTACATTATTAAAAGTTGAACATTGAATTATTAATCTATTTTAATAAAAAGTCTCTTTATCAACCAATTAATTATCTGATTAGCTTCTAAATGGTTAATTTTCAGAATTAGCATCAATTTGTCCTGTATTAAAAGCCTAAAAAAGTATTTTTTGTAGTTTAATATTAACTTATTAATCAACTGTGATAAAAATTTTTGCGCGGCAGTAACTAAAATTAGCAATATTTTAGTCTTTATTAAAGTCAGCTAAAACTATTTCAAATTTATAACATAAAATCAAAGCGTTTTAGTTAACTTTACTTTACATTATTTGACAAAATTTAACATTACAAAGTTTGATATGGCTAGTGATATTATTTATACTTTTTTTAGAAAATTGATTTTTCATAATAAAAAATATAATACTTTTACAAAGGATTGATACATGTTACCAAGTAGTTGTTCAGTAACTAAACATAAATTAGGATTATTTAACCGATTAATTGCTGCAATGTTAGCAATATATTTGCCTCAGAATCAACATTCATTTTTTTCTTTTAAAGATTTATTTACTGTTAACTTTTTGTTTTTTAAAGTCAATTTTATAAAATCTTTTTTTTGTTTAAAACCGATGCTAATAAGTGTATTGGTTATAAATAGTTTATTAACCATTTCCGTTAATTCCTCATATGCTTTAAATATAACTACAGTCAATACAATTTATGGTGGTGCACCATATCTTACTTATGATGGAGGTATCTCTAAAGTCGATAGTACGGAAAGTTTATTGGGTATCACTTTATCTGATGGTACAGTAATTAATGCTTCAAATGATGAATCAAGTCTTACTAATCCAATCGAGTTACCGAATCAAGGCGATACTTATGCGAGTATCCAGACCATCGTTCCGTTACCGCAGTCAGGCAATACTAATTACCCTAAAGTGAAAATGTCTGATTTACTCAAGTCACCGTATAACTATTTTGGTGATGATGATGGCGATGGTTACGACGATGTAACCGGTGAAGTTATAGCAACAGCGAGTGGTGATATAGGTGTTACATGGGAAAATATTAATGGCGTTGATGTGACAGACAAAGTTAAAAACAATGCCCATAGTAAATTTATTGAATGTGATGGTCCTTATAAATTAACCATAACCGCAAGTAATGGTGAATTAAAAACCCTATATGGTGAGCCGAATAAAAGTAGTTTTATGGGCGGTAGCCATAATTATTATATAAACCCTAAAGTCGAACCTCATGTCTGCTATGCTCAACCGAGTCTATTATATGATGATAGTACTGAAGCTATTATGACTGGTGGTATTACGTTGTTCGATAGGCCGGGATGGGATTCTGGTATAATTGACTGGATGTATAGAGGTTATCCAAGTAAAGGATTTAAGACTAATGGCGCACGAAACAGCGGTAATTATGATGGTGAAAATTCAGTTTATAACAATAATTTTCCTAGTACAGGCTCTAATGGATTATATTTTTATTTGTTATTGGCAGGAATAAGTCCAGAAGCGGTGATCGCGGCCAATGGTAGTAGCATAAGTGCTGTAGAAGGTGGTAATGTTAGATTAACCTTAAGTACGGGAATAACTGGCTGGCCTCATGATAATTGGTGGGGCTATGGCGAGCCTTATGGTGTACGACAGAAAGGTTTAAAGATAACTTTAACTGGTCCTCGCATAACATCTAATGATAAAAGTTTTAGTCCTTCTACATTTAGACTGTATGCAGATAGTGAAAAAAGTAAGATACTTTATGAATTTAAGTTGATGCGTTGGTATATTCCTACCGATATTGTTTATCAAAATATTAATACCAAAGAAGATTTATTGTTGTATCAGGCGAAAGGTCAAGATGAGTGTCGTCGTTTAGGTACAGGTTATCGGCTAAGTGAAATGCATGATTTGACCAATGATCTCTATTGGGAAATGATAGATGAGTCGTCTATTACAGGCACTGGGGCTGTTAATCCCGCATCTACAAACGCTATTCGCCAGTTGAGCTATCGTAAAGATGGCGAATGGTTCAGTGGAATAATCAATGAATGGGGATGTTTAGATAAAAGTAGCAGAAGGTGCCTTAATTATCCAGATAGTGATTGGTCGCATAGTAATTATTTAATTGCTACTTCAAAATCGAAGATAATTAAGTTTAAGAATAACAACTCTGACTATGACAAAGTGAGAGAACTAATTCCATCATTTGTTAATATGGATGCAGGTCACGTAGGATTATTAGAAAATTCATCAGACAATTATATAGCTTGTGTTTCACCTTAATAGCTATAAGAAGTTTAACAATTAAATTAAAATATTATCCATTGTATTGAGATTTATATGTAAGATTTTAAATAACTATTCGTAAAACATTAGTCTTACAATCTCAATATAAGGGGATATTGTTATAATAAAGAAAGTGTATTTTTACGCGTTTATAATGAGGGTAGCTTTATTGTTACTGAATTATAGATCATGAATTAAAAGTAAGATTTTCACAACAAAAAAATATGTTAATGATTGGATGGCAAGTTGTCGATTCTCAATAGAATAAGTTAAGCAAGCGTCTACCAAATGCGTTATTAACGGCATTTGACGCAGAATTATCGTCTACAACATACATGGTTAAAGTAAAATATAGAGTGTTTCAATTTTAGTTTAAATCGCTGTGCCTTTTTTAGGAGTGAAAAAATTTTGCATATCAACTTGTTCATGCTGCAAAAGCCAAATTTTTTTGTCAATTCCACCGGCATAACCAGTTAAGTTACCATTGGCGCCAATAACCCGATGGCAAGGAATAATAATTGATAACGGATTGTGACCAACCGCTCCACCAACAGCTTGACTGGACATATGTGGCTTATTACATTGCAATGCCACTTGTTTTGCGATATAGCCATAGGTAATGACTTCACCGTAAGGAATTTGCGCTAATATGTCCCATACCATATGCCTAAATGCGCTACCTTGAGGAGCCAGTGATAATTGCTTTATAGATGGTTTTTTGCCTAGAAAATAGTCGTCTAACCATTTTTTAGTCTGATTAAATATTGCTAAATTAGATTTTTCTTGTTTGACAGAATTAACAATTTGGCCAAAATATTTTTGTCCTTCGATCCAGGCACCAATTAATTTATTGTGTTGACTAGCTAAAGTTATCAATCCCATTGGTGACGAATAGTGGCTAATATAAAACATGAAAAATCCTAATATTACCGATTAAGCGATACTTTATTATAACCAGTTAATGTAATTTAAGTAGTAAAAATAGTTGTTTATTTTAGATTGTTCAATTCAGTAGTTATTAAAATTATTTTTGTTAACAAATTGATTAATAGAATATTATAAGACTATTACGAATGATGAGTATGAGTAAACTAACTTATTATTTTTATGTATTAATAGCGAAAGTAAAGTGATTAAACAAAGTAGAGTGAATACAATATGACTCAACAATAATAAAAAAAGACTCACGTTAGTGAGTCTTTTTGTAAAGATTATTTGCTAGCTTTGCCTTTTTCTACATAGCTCATATCGCCTAATGATTCAACGATAAATTTACCATCATCAGTATAACGGATTTTAGTTACGCTAGCGTTACCAAGTCCACTCGTGATTGGTTTGTCTAACATCTCTTCAACCATTGCCATAATAGCCATACCGTGAGAGACCACCAATACATTACCACCACCTTGTTCTTGAGCAGATTTAGCAATAGCCTTTAATGAGGCTTGCATACGAGTTTTAACAGCATTATAGTCTTCAGCTTGACCTGATTTCTCAACAGCTTTGATCGCATCCATCACCTTTTTAAGGTTAACTTTACCTTTAGCTAAATCAGCCATTAGGGCTTTGTCAGACTCATAACCTAGATGTTGTGCAGCTGGGTTCCACATGTTTGGATCAAGATCACCTTCAAAATCACCAAAGCAAGTTTCACGCAGGCTTTCCATTTCATTAATGTTTAATTTAGTTTGACCTTTAGATTCAAGTACGATTCTTGCTGTTTGTCTAGCACGACCAGAGTCACTTGAATATACCGAAATAAAATCAACATCTTTTAAACCTCGGCCAAGTTGCTCTGCAACTTCAATACCAGGTTTAGTAAGAGGCGTGTCTGACCATCCTTGAGCACGATGTACATTATTGAACATAGTTTTACCGTGACGAGTAAAATAGAGATTTACATCGGCAGCAAATGATTGCGCGATTGACGCTGTAAGAATAGCGGTTAAGCCAATAAGTTTAATAAGTTTTTTCATAGTTTCGTCCTTTTATAACAAGTTGAATCGATAATCAATAACGGTTTCTGCTGATAATGATGGTGAACGTTGCGCATGGCCGTCTCTCAATTTAGGGGTAATGTCTTTATTGCTCATGGTTTTATAAGACCAACCATAACCTAATTTTGACAAAATAGATAGATTTTTAAATGTTCCACTGGTTGGTTTCCAGATATTAAACACGTTGATTTCACCATTTTTTAGGGTTTCGTGTTTATAGTTAAATTCTCCATAGTTTAGATACAAACCTGTGGTGTTATCTTTAAAAAAGTCGTAACCTACTACACTAGATAATACGATTTCACCATCGCGCATATAGTCACCACCGGCTGCGGCCATACCGTTGTAGCGACCACGATTATTTTTACCTAAATGACGCCCATAAAAACCGATAGCGCCTTTGCGATTGGCGTCGGTATAAGCGATACCGAATTTGGCACTCCAGTCAGCTTCTTTCCATTCAACATCGGCTGCATAATGCCACGCGGAATCATCAAAATCACGCACGTTGGCTTTCATTTTGTCATGATTTTTAAGGGCAGTGCTACCGTAAATTTGTGAGCCGAAGGTGAGTTTATCCATCGGTTTATAAGCGAATTCGATAACATGACGTTTGATGTAGTCCTTAGCCACGCCGTAAGAGTAATCGAGTTTTAGTGCTTTATCGTTATAAGCAATACCTGCAGTTTTGATATTATCGATTTCGTGCTTTCTATCTATGCTGTAAAAATGTACTTTTTGCGATGATTCTCGCGGTAAGGCACTGTCGATATAGGCTAATGATAATGCAAAGTTTGCGTATTTTAATACGCCACTATATCCTAAATAACTATAGCGAGTTAAATGTTGTGACGAACTTATGACACCCATATCTTTTAAACTATGCCAACCAGCTTTACCATTAAAATTGACATCTTTATTGCCAAATTTGACTTTGGCATAACGTTGGGTAAATTTGTTAAATCCATGGGCATTATGTTTATTTGGTTTTTTACCTGTGTTATAAAGTAAGTTACGACTGGCAAAGTAGTCACTGGCTCCAAGTTTAATAACGTTGTCGTAAGTGAAATCGAATCCGAGGATATCTAACAAATAACCAGATTTGTAATTAAATGTGAATGCTTGACCCCATGCACTATGAACCTCTTTAGGCTGAGATGCGTTTTCTTTTATATATTTCCAATGATTACGTGTTGAAAATTCAAATTTAGTGTTTTTGAAAAAGGTATTATCAAAAAAGCCATTTTTATTATTCATTGAATTTGATTCAGCCGCAACAGCGGAAAAGCACATGATATTGAGTAGTGCTAGCGAAAGGTACTTTATTTTCATTGTTATATCCTATCTTTATTTTCCCAAAAAAAAACCTAAATACCGCCCACAAGCCTATCGGTTGGGCTGATATTTAGGTTTTGCCTGCCTAAGCAGTAACAATCCTATTTTACTAATTTAATTGCTAATCATGTAATTTTATTCAGATTATGGTTATTTGTTTTCCTCCAGTTGTTTATTTATTTAGTGATAATTTACCTTGATTAACATAGTCCATACTGCCAATTTCAACTACACTATATTTACCATTTTGATACACAATTTTAACCACGGTAGCATTGGACAATGGTTTGTTTTTATTTGGATTATCGGTTAAATCAGAAATCATAGCTTGCATTGACATACCGGATGAAATAGCCAAAATATTTTTTTGATGTTTATCCTGAGCTGTTTTTACAATGCTATGCAGAGCATTTTGGGTACGCTCTTTAACTTGGTCAAAATTTTCCGCTTGCTGTTTAGGATCACTCTTAGCGATGGCGTCAGTTAGAGTTGCCACGGGAATTTGTCCTTGCACATAACTTTTATAAAAGCTATCAACAGATTTAAAACCAAGAGATTTCATGGATGCAGATACCATCTTGGCATTGCTTCCTCCTTCAAATCCACCATAAAAGACTTCACGTAAACCTTTTAATTCTTGGATCTGGTAATCTTTAACCCCTTTTTGTTGTAACAAAACTTGCATTGTTTCACGCTGACGACCGGCATCACTGGTGTAATAAGCATCAAATTGAATGTGCTTATCTTTAAATCCTTCGCCTAAATAACGCGCAACTTCAATACCTTTATCAGTCAATGGTGAATCAGCCCAACCTTGTACAAGATCATAGGTATTAAATAAAGTTTTACCGTGTCGAGCAAAATAAATGTTAATAGCATCATCACTATTATTGCTTGTGGCATTATTTGCTTGAGTGCTACACCCGGTGGCTACCAGTGTTGTTAATAACAGTACACTAGAAGCGAATACTGCTTTAATTGTTTTATTTTTCATCTTTAGCCTCATATAGCATTGTCATTAGTATGATGAGTGAAATTACCGATAGGGCAAATGTAGACCTACCGGAATCATCATTATTTTAAATTAGCACCTTTCGATGAAATGACTGATTGATACCAATAAAAACTTTTCTTTTTATAGCGTTTTAACGTACCAGAGCCGTCTTGGTTTAAATCCACATAGATAAAACCATATCGTTTAGTTACTTCTGCTTTAGATGCACTAATTAGGTCAATTGGCCCCCAACTGGTATATCCCATCACTTCAACACCATCATTAATCGCTTCACGAATTTGCACTAAATGATCATTCATATAATTAATTCGATAGTCATCATTAATGGTGCCATCTGCTTCAAGCTTATCTTTAGCACCTAAGCCATTTTCAACAATAAATAGTGGTTTTTGAAAACGTTCATAAAGCAAGTTTAATAAGTAACGGATACCGATTGGGTCGATCTGCCAGCCCCATTCAGACGCTTTGAGATGTGGATTAGGTACCATATCAAGAATATTACCTTTTTGGCGAAGTGAGTCGTCAGCTGTACCACAACAACTCATGTAATAACTAAACGAGATAAAATCGATAGTTTCTTTCAAATCTTCACGGTCTTGATCGGTAATCGTTAATTCAATATTGTTTTCTTTAAAATAACGATTCATATAAGTTGGGTAATAGCCACGTGCTTGCACATCACCAAAGAACAACCAACCATGATTTTCTAAATGCGTTGCCCAAACATCTTCTGGTTTTGGACTAAGAGGGTAAGCGATAGCACCAAGTAACATATTACCAATTTTTGCATCGGGTATAATTTGATGACAAAGTTTAACAGCCTGACCACTGGCTACTAATTGGTGGTGAATAGCTTGATAGATTTCTGCTTTACTGCTATTTCTAGCTAAACCGACACCGGTGAATGGTTCATGTAGTGACATATTAATTTCATTGAACGTTAACCAGTATTTCACTTTATCTTTATAGCGTTCAAATACAGTTTTGGCATAGCGAGTAAAAAACTCAATCACTTTACGGTTTCCCCAACCACCATATTGAGTAACTAGGTAATAGGGCATTTCGTAGTGTGATAAGGTGACTAAAGGCGTAATGTTGTGTTTTAACATTTCATCAAACAGTTTATCGTAAAATGCTAAACCTTTTTCATTTGGTTGTTCTTCATCGCCATTAGGAAAAATACGTGTCCATGCGATTGATGTTCTTAAACAACTAAATCCCATTTCAGCAAACAGGGCTACATCTTCTGGATAGCGATGATAAAAGTCGATAGCCCGATCTTTAATACTAGTAATTTCAACATTATTACGATCAACTATATCGCCAAATAGACCATTAGGAGTACAGTCAGATGTTGAAAGACCTTTACCATCTTCGTTATATGCGCCTTCGACTTGGTTAGCAGCAATTGCGCCACCCCATAAAAAATCATTAGGAAAAGTATTAGCCATTTTTTACTCCTTGTTTGCACTTAACGCTAATAGTGCGTCACCATGTTGAATATTATCTTGATTAAATATGCACTGCACATCGATATAGTCATCACTGTTAGTGATAATGATTGGTGTGGTTACTTCAAAGCCTGCTTGTTTAATTGCTTCGATATCAAAGCTTACCAAGCGATCGCCTTTTTTCACTTTTTGGCCACTTTCTACATGAGCTTCAAAATGTTGGCCATCTAACTTCACTGTATCAATACCAATGTGGATAAGTATTTCTGCACCTGATTTAGTTTGGAAACCGATAGCATGTTTCGTTCTAAATAGTGACACAACTTCACCATCTTCTGGTGCGACGGCTTCGCCAATAGTTGGAATAATTGCAGCACCTTTGCCCATTAAACCACTCGCAAAAGTAGCATCATTAACCTCTTTTAAGTCAATAATTTGACCAGTTAATGGGCTGGCAATCGTGATTGTATTTACTTGTTCACCTATATCAGTTTGATTGCTGTTTGAATCACAATTTTCTGTTTCATTTCCATTATTTTGTTTTTTATCTTTTGGGATACCAAATAGATAAGTAACTAATGTTGATACTATAAATGAAATAAGTGAACCAAATACTACCGCATAAAATTTTTCATTAATGCCTGTAGGTGGAATTAATTGTAAAAATGAGAAGATACTAATAAAGCTGAATGAATAGATAACCGAATGATAATAACCAATAATACCACCACCAATCATTGCTGAAATACAGCCGATAATAAATGGTCGTTTTAATGGTAAGTTAATGCCATAAATAGCCGGTTCGGTTACCCCAAAAATTCCTGATAATACCGATGAACTTGCTAATGTTTTAACTTGTGGATCTTTGCTGCGCAACATAACCGCTAATACCGCACCAACTTGAGCAAATACCGCAGGGAATAAGATTGGGGTCATAAAATCTTCTTGATAAACCGAGATATTATTCATCCCAAATGGTACTAATCCCCAATGGATACCAAACACCACCATCACTTGCCAAAGAGCTGCTAAAATCATAGAAGCAATGACAGAGTTTAGTTGATAAACATAGATGATACCACTAGCAACTGCATCACTTAAAAATGACACAACTGGACCAATGACAGCAAAGGTTAGTGGTACGGTAATTATCAAACCAAATAACGGAGCAATAAACTTTTTGAATGAGTCATGCATGATTTTGTTTAAGTTGCGTTCTAATAATGAGTAGAACCATGCAGCTAAGATTATTGGGAAAACCGATGAAGGATAAGGGATTAATTTAATCGGAATGCTAAAAAATTCTGTCTGTAATTCAAATGCATTACCTAACATGCCAACCACACTAGGATGAACCAATGCACCACCTAATGCCATACCTACATAAGGATTACCACCGAATTTTTTAACCGCTGAAAAGCCTAGAATGATTGGTAAATAATAGAATGGGGCGTCTGCAATCGCATTTAAGAAGTTAAGGGTTGGTGAGCCGGCTTGAACAAGTTCCATAACCTGTAGTATTGCTACTATTCCTTTAAAAATACCACCAGCAACAAGTACAACTAGCGCAGGGATAAAGATACTTGAAACTAAATCAATCAGTTTTGATACAATACCTTTAGGTGCAGCGGATGGCGCATCGTTGGTCGATTTTTCATTAAGATTAGTAATATCCATAATCGCATTAAACACATCTGCAACACTGTTACCTATCACGACTTGGAATTGTCCACCACTTTGTACAACGGTAATAATACCCGCTTGTTTTTTCAAAAATTCAGCGTTTGCTTTTGATTCATCTTTCAACGCAAATCTAAGTCTAGTTGCACAATGTACTAGACTGGTAATGTTATCCTTACCACCTACATGCTCAATAATTACTTCGGCAAGTTGTTTGTTTTTCATAGCTTATCCTTATTTAAGCGCAAAAAAAAACCTAAACTCCCATTCCATTGAGAGTTTAGGTTTTGCTTGCATCAAAAAACAGTTGATGCAATAACAATCCAAAATTTTAGTATTAATTAAATTAACATAAATTTTATAATATTGTTGCAACTAGTTAATTATTTTGTGATTTCGATCACACTATTATTTTTTAGCTCGGCTCTTAATCTTTCAATATGAATAGTCAAATACAAACTTTCATCATCGGATAATGGATGCTGATATTGTTGGATTAAATGTAAGTCGATCTGTTTAGTACACAAATAGGCTTGTTCATATTTTTGCCGAATAATTTCATACAATGATGTGTCTTGTTGCGCTGGTTTGCCTTGACTCAAAATCCGATGCGCAAAAAACTTTAAATGCGTGACGAATCGTTGATAGGAAAGGCTGTTTTCATCATACTCAAATTTAAAATGGTATTTAACAATATTCAAAATTTCACGCATGATCTTCGTCATATTAACGATATTCGGCATGGTATCATTTAGTTGAGCATTGACTATATGAAAGGTAATAAAACCTGCTTCGTCTTCGGGCAGTTCGACGCCTAAACGCTGTTTAATCACCGATAAAGCATGTAAACCAATTTGATATTCATTTGGATAGAATTTTTTTATTTCCCAAATAAAATTATTCGGAATATCAAATCCCTGCTTATGCCTTTCAATAGCAAAATAGATATGATCAGTTAAAGAAATATAGATACTATCTTGTAATTTGCCACCTAACTGCTTCTTAGCATAATTGATAATGATATCTGAAGTTGTATGAATTTCGATAGGTATTTCCGAAAGCAACTCAGCAAACTTTGGCAGTATTTCTTGATTATTCAATGAAAACTGCTTTTCAATAAGTTGGGGGTCAATTTTGTCTCCTTCCCTTTTTTTAAATCCTACCCCACGTCCAGTAACAATTAATTCATTTCCCTTTGCATCTAATGTTACCACAACATTATTATTTAATATTTTATGAACTTTCATCTGTTACAGTCTAAATTAAAGGTTAGGTTATTATGTCTGGCTTAACAAAAATAGAAAGTAATAAAATGAAAAAGTGTGATAGGTATCAAAATTTGGCTTAAAAATTGTTGATTTTTTGCGGTAAAAAATAGCAATAAACCCGACAGGCAAGCCATGTCGGGTTGAAAATTAGGAATTGAAAATTAATTATTGAGCAAGTAATTTATTCATAGTCTGAATAAATTTGCTTGGATCACTTAATGATCCTTTTTCAGCAAGAAGCGCTTGATCTAACAATAACTCAACCCAGTCACTAAATGTTGTTTCATCTTGAGTATTAGCGATGCGTTTAACTAATAGATGATCAGGATTAATCTCAAATGTATATTTGATCTCTGGTGCTTTTTGTCCTGCTGCAGCAAATAATTTAGCCATTTGGGTAGACATTTCGTCAGCAGCTGTTGTTACAATTGCCGGTGTATCAGTTAAACGATGGGTTAATTTAACCTCTTTAACTTTGTCTGCTAATACTTTTTTCACTCGTTCAATAAATGGCTCAAGTTCTTTTTCAACTTGTTTTTGTTCATCACTATTTTGATCGGCTAATTTCTCGATTGATTCGTCAGATTTACTGATAGATTGGAACTGTTTACCTGCAAATTCAGTTAAATTGCTCATCATCCATTCGTCAATACGATCAGAAAGTAATAATACCTCGATACCTTTTTTACGGAATAATTCAAGGTGAGGACTATTTTTGGCTGCGCCATAACTATCGGCAGTAATGAAGTAGATCTTCTCTTGACCTTCTTGCATACGGCTGATGTAATCATCTAATGATACGCTCTGTACCTCGCTATCACTGTTAGTGGTAGTAAAGCGTAATAACTTAGCAATAGACTCACGATTGCTAAAATCTTCACCAGTCCCTTCTTTTAAAACCAGACCAAATTCACTCCAGAATTGTTGATATTGTTCTTTGTCATCTTTAGCAAGTTTATCAAGCATCTGTAAAACACGCTTAGTACATGCATTGCGTAAATTCTGGGTTACCTTGTTATCTTGCAGGATTTCGCGCGAAACATTTAATGGTAAATCATTAGAATCAATTAAACCTTTTACAAAGCGTAAGTAATTTGGCATAAATTGTTCTGCATCGTCCATAATAAAAACACGTTGCACATACAATTTTAAACCGTGTTTATTGTCACGATTCCACATATCCCATGGCGCTTTAGATGGAATATAGAGCAAACTAGTATATTCTTGTTTACCTTCGACACGGTTGTGACTCCAGCTTAGCGGATCGGCAAAATCGTGGGAAATATGTTTATAGAACTCTTTATATTCTTCATCAGTTACTTCTGATTTGCTACGCGTCCAAAGTGCTTGGGCCTTATTAACTTTTTCCCATTTAACTTCTTTGCTTTCTTCATCAGTAGTTTGTACTTCAACTGGTAAAGAGATATGATCGGAATATTTGCTAATAATTGAACGTAAACGCCAATCATCTAAAAACTCTTTTTCATCATCTTTTAAATGTAGGGCGATTTCAGTACCACGTGTTTCTTTATTGGTATCAGAAATGGTGTATTCACCTTCACCAGCAGATTGCCACATAACAGCTTCATCGGCTTTGGCTGTTGCCGCACGAGTTGTAACAGTAACATTATCAGCAACAATAAACGCTGAGTAAAAACCAACCCCGAATTGACCAATAAGTTGACTATCTTTAGCTTGATCACTACCAATTGATTCTAAAAATGCTTTGGTGCCTGATTTAGCAATTGTTCCTAAATTCTCAATGACTTCATCACGAGTCATACCAATACCATTGTCGGCAATGGTTAAGGTGCCGGCTTCTTTGTTGGTTGAAATACGAACCCCAAGCTCGGCATCACCAGCGTATAAATCAGGATTTTCAAGTGCTTTAAAACGAAGCTTATCAGCTGCATCTGAAGCATTTGAAATTAATTCTCTTAAAAAAATCTCTTTATTAGAATATAAAGAGTGAATCATTAAATGAAGAATTTGTTTAACTTCGGATTGAAATCCACGTGTTTCAGTTCCTTGCTTACTCATTGACTAATACCTCAGCTATATTTGCAAATTCAATTAATATTAACCACAAAACGTTCATCTTATTAATGCGATAAATAAAATGTTATCTTGTTAATATTAACTGATTAACATTGACATAATGATTTGATTAATTGTTGTATCGTTATATGGGAATAAAAAAGACAATTTCAAGTGAGGGGATTAAGATAACTAATTAATTGCTGATTTTTTAGTTATTATGGCAATAAAAAAAGCCCTGATATTAATCAAGGCTTTTAGATTTAGTAATAAGTTAATTATCGAGTTTCTGGTAAAAATCCACAAACTAAAATAACTACTACGGCTAAAGGAATGATGACGCGAGTCAAGATTGACCATACACCAAACCAGAAATTGCCTAAATTCAATTCTTTGCGAATGATTTTTTGGTTCATCATCCAAGCACCAAAGATTACAGTTCCTAATCCAGTCACAGGTAACATAATCTTACTAGTTAGATAGTCGAGTAAATCGAAAATATTTTTACCAAATAACGTCACATCTGACCATTCATTAAAGGATAAAATACAAGCAATACCTAATGCCCAAATTAATACACTACTTACCACTGTTGCAGTTTTACGACCCATAGGTGTTTTCTCTTCTAACAGCTCTACAGTTGGTTCAAGTAATGAAATTGATGAAGTTAAGGCAGCAAAAGTTAGGAAGATAAAGAATAAACAACCTAAAATTGAGCCAGCAGCCATATTACCAAAGGCAATTGGTAAGGTAACAAAAATAAGACCTGGACCCGCTCCAGCTTCTAAACCATTAGCAAATACTAACGGGAAGATCGCCATACCAGATAACATGGCTACAATTACGTCTAAAATAACCACGGTGCGGGCAGTAGATAGTAAATTCACATCTTTACCAAGATATGAACCATAAGCCATCATAATCCCCATACCTAATGATAAGCTGAAGAACGCATGGCCTAAAGCAGCTAAAATAGCGGTACCACTTAATGCTGACCAATTAGGGGTGAATAAAAAGTTAAACGCAACGCCAAATGATGGGCCACTAACAATAGCGGCATAACCAACTAGAATTAAAAGCAGTAACCCTAAGCCAGGCATCATAACTTTACAAGCACGCTCTAAACCACCACCAACACCCATTGCAACAATAATGGTATTAGCTGCCATAAATACGGTATGCCAAGTTAAAAGACTACCGACATCGCTAAGGAAACCACTAAAAATTTGCCCAGTAGCAGCACCATCAACACCATTAAAGGTGCCATTGATAGCTAAAAAGATATAATCAGTCGCCCAGCCACCAATTACACTATAAAAAGAAAGAATTAAAAACGAGCCAAGTACGCCAATAATACCAACCCAGCGCCATAATTTTGAGCGACCTTCTGATGCCGCAACATCTTCCATGGTATGTATTGGGTTTTTTTGTCCGCGACGGCCGATTAACCATTCTAAAACTAAAATTGGCAAGCCAATGACAAACATAAATAGTAAATAGGTCAGAACAAATGCTGAACCACCCATTTCACCAGCCATATATGGAAATTTCCATATATTACCTAAACCCACAGCAGAACCGGCAGCTGCAAGCATAAATCCCATGCGAGAGCTCCACTGTGAATGACTTTTCTTCATAGTACCTGTACTCATGAATCTATTTTCCCTAGAGTTATGATTAAATATTTAACTTTAGTATCAGCAAAAGCCTAACTATTTTTTTATTAGATAAATAAAGCGCTAAATCATGCCATGAAATAAGTCTATAAACAAGAAGACATTATCATTAATAACGATAGCCAATAAAAAAATTAAATCGTTAAAGTTAGGTTTAATCGTGTTTTGAAGTGATTTACTGTAAAAAAAGAGCAATAAAAATTTTGAGGAACGGGGTTTTTAAAGCCTAAATCCCGCCAATAAATCGCTAACGTTAGTTATAACATCAGCTATTACTGATAATAAACGTTTATTTTTATAAATTAGTTTAGTGCTTCTTATTTAGCGACATTCGCAACGTGCTGACAACTGAGTGAGGTTAGCATGGCAAACAGGGATGTTTGCCAAGGCGGTGCTTTGTCAGGAACAAATCACAGCCGGTGCGTTAAGAGCGAACGAAGGCGGAAGGCAGTCACAGCGTGACCACTTGCGTGGTCGCCGCGGGAGATTGTAAAGAGGGTTGGCGGCAACCCTCTTAACTCGGACGTAATCACCGTATAGAAACAACCACAAAACAACAAACGTCCGAAACTCAAACAACCAAAAAATTTTGAGGAAAGGGGTTTTTAAAGCCCAAAAATCCGCCAAAGCTTCTCCGAAATAGGTTTTAAGGGCGTAATTAAAACGTAATATTACATTCACCTTTACAAAAGTTAACAATTAAACCATCAAAAAAAGTTGCATGGATTTTAGCAATCACTATACTTTTATAGCATATTTATACGAATGGATAAATTTTATGCCGTTAGGCTTAAAATTTTAAATAAATCATAAAATTGGATTGACAAGGACATCTGATATGGATTATAATTTTCAACACACAACACACAACACACAACACACAACCTGCCCAACCTATAATTTCACCTTTCTAAAGTTAAGCTCACATCGTTTATTATTTAACCACAGTTTATTATTTCAGCAATTTCCGAAATTTCCGCAATTCCGGCAAAATTTTTCAAGATTTCTTGGTTTAGTCTTTTTATCTCGGCCGATGGTTTTGGTATTAACCATGGTTGTTTTACAGTCTATCTCTTTTGCTAACTATGCATTAACCACAAAAACGACCAATATTATTTATGGCTCAGCACCTTATTTAACCTTTGATGGTGGTCGTACCCGGGTAACAAATACCGCAGCGCTACTCGGGATATCCCTTTCTGATGGTAGAAAATTTACTCCGACAACCAATAATTCGAGTTCAACTAATCCTATCGAGTTACCTGTTATTGGTCAGAGTTTTAATGATATTGGTATGTTAGTACCAACGGATACTAATTCTATTGCGTTAAGTTCACTTATTGGCACACCGTATAATTATTGGGGAGATGATGATGGCGATGGTCAGGGGATTGATGGTATCACCGCTACCGGTAGTTTAAATTTATCGATTGTTGATAAAAATAATCGAGCTGTTACCCGTAATAAAGTACTGACTATTTGTAATTCGCCATATAAATTAACCTTATCTAGTTATGGAGGTAGATTAACAACACGTTATGGGGTACCTAATGAAAGTCGTTTTACGGCAGATAATGCCACTTATTATATTAATCCTAAGGCATCATCGCCAGTGATTTGTTATGCAAGACCTGACGTGACCAACGATTATAGTGGGCTTTCTGCTGCCGTTTGGGAAGGTCGAAGGGGTTTTCTAACCCAGTCAGTTACGCCATCGTCTTATGGTTTAAACTTCCCGACTACTGGTGCTAATAATTTGTATTTTGATTTAGATATTGGTGGTAGTAATCAGGCCTTATCTTGGGCTACGGTTTCTCATGGTGGTATTACGGCGACGATGACCGATTCAACAAATACCAGCGTTAAAGTCACCCTAACTGGTCCTGCCGTTACAGACCCTAATCAATGGGAATCAGAAAATCCAGATAGAATCGACAGACCATCTTTACCGCAGGTATTTGAGTTAGTCGGTCGTGATAGCAGTGGTAATGCGGTGGTCAAATATGGATTTGTGTTAAAGCAGTGGTTTGTTAATCGTGGTAATGCTTGGGTTAACTATTCTAGTGTGGAATCTTGGTGTAATAAGATTGGAGGATATCGTCTCCCAAATGTCAGGGATTTAACTAATGCGTCTTGTCGGGCAAATAGATATAGTCCAGAAGTCATTTGTAACGGTGTAGTAGATGCAACACCTTCATCTGGTGGTTTTTATAAAAGGCGTCACATTGATGCAGGATTTTTCACGGAATGGGGGTATATGTGCAAATACAGGGGTGCCAACTTTCCCTGCGAAACCAGACTCGTTGGGGGATATGAGTTTGGTTATTGGACGCAAGATAGGAGGGGGGATATTCCTCGAAGGTTTTGGTATGTTACCTCGGAGGGTGGTTATATGGCTAGCAAGATCAGGGATATCGACAAAAGTGGTGGGCTCTGTGTCTATCCCTAACTATTATTTCTTAGTCCTTAGGTATTGAAGCTGAGGATAAGAAAAATAACGTTAGGACATTAAAGAATCATTGCCCAGCCAAGGCAATGGCGTTGACGTTAACGAAGTGGCGATAAAAAGCGATTTTGTGGTGCGACATTCGCAACGTGCTGACAACTGAGTGAGGTTAGCATGACAAACAGGGATGTTTGCCAAGGCTGTGATTTGTCAGGAACAAATCACAGCCGGTGCGTTAAGAGCGAACGCAGAGGCGGAAGGCAGTCACATCGTGACCACTTGCGTGGTCGCCGCGGGAGATTGTAAAGAGGGTTCGCGCCAACCCTCTTAACTCGG
>NZ_JACFQD010000048.1:0-211 GCF_016101635.1 Gilliamella sp. M0320 | reverse complement strand
CTAAATTAAATACACCAAACTTATTTGCCAAAATAAACTCTTATGTTTATAGCAAGCTAATTTTAGTTTTAAAACCGATTTTGGGAAAACTTGGGCGGGATTTTGGTTTTAAAAACCCCTTTCCTCAAATTTTTTGGTTGTTTGAGTTTCGGACGTTTGTTGTTTTGTGGTTGTTTCTATACGGTGATTACGTCCGAGTTAAGAGGGTTGC